>JALYKQ010000032.1 GCA_030774675.1 Gemmatimonadota bacterium
AGCGCTTCTCTGGTGGTGACGCACAGGTCGATGGTGCAGAGACGACCCGATCAGACGACAGCCAGCTCCCGATTCCTGGCTACGACCGGATCGGCGACAAGGACCTCATTGCAGAGCTGTCCAAGCACTCACAAGTCGAGCTAACAGCGATCGAAACCTACGAGAAGTCCCATAAGGAGCGGGTGCCAGTCTTCGACAAACTCCGCTACCTGCGCGGGCAGGAGCCACTTCAGGACTACGACGCTCTCGGTGTCAAGGAGATCTTGGCCGGGCTCGAGGGAGCTGACTCGAAAACGCTGCAGACGACGCGTGTATACGAGCGCAAGTTCCAGAATCGCCCCGACGTGCTGGACGAAGTTGCCACCGCACTGCGCGAACGCCGCGCAGCTCCCACCCACCGCGGGTGACCACCCAATGCGTGTGAGCGAGCGAGAAGCACCACAACGGTGGACCTGCGGCAAGTGCAGCGTCGAGGTGCGTTGGACCAGCAGCCACGAGCAGCGCAGGTTTCCCCCCAACTGGACCGATAGCCACCAAGGTCCAGTCTGTCTCCACTGTCGGCGCGAGCTGGCGGCGGATGCCGCTGTAAGCACGTTGGACCTGTCCCTCAAGGAGCGCGCTCGGCTCCGCTCTCATACCATCATCGAGTTCGAAGTGAAGCGGGCTCCCGACCGTTCGAACTCGCAAATCGCCAGCGCTGTGCATACCTCTGTGGTGGCGGTCCAGAAGGCCCGTGAGCGGCTCGGCGTCGCCGGCGTCGCCGCTTAACTCCTCCGCACGCTGGGTTTCAAATCGCCCCGACTAGCGGGTATGTTGGGGCGTAGGAACGGTCCAGGAAGGAGACGCATGTTGAGCACCGCCTTTCTTTTGCTCGCGGTTGGAACCGGCGTCGTCGTGATCGTGGTCGCGGTGGCGGTGGTGCTGGTGGTTTTGTTAGTGACTGCGTCGATGCGGGGCCGTCAAATGCGTAGCGCAAAGCGGCGTATTGGGGATCGGCCTGACGCGAAAGCAGACATTGATGCGGAAAAAGACATCGGCCCAGACCGATAGATGAAAGATACCTTTGGTGGACGATGGGTCTAGGGAACAAACTGAGGAAAGCCCGCGACTACGTTCGCAAACGGCGTGGTCCCGACAGCTACTTCCAGTACAAACGGAAGCGGGAGGACGACCGCAAGGATGCAGAGCAAGGGCGTGAACGGGCAAGAGACTACGCGGAGCAAGAGCGTGGGGAGGCAAAGCGCGGGCGTGAGTACAAAGAGCGATATACGGCTGACCGCGAAAGCGACATTGCGGAGAAGCGGACGGAGAAGGCAGAAGAAATTGAGCCCGACCCCTAGTTAGGTCGCCGTCGGCGTTCTTTCAGCGATATCCACGGCCCTGGGCCCCGAAGCGCCGGCGTGTGGCCACGACAGGGAGAATGACCCGCCGTGACCGTCGGACTCGCCCTCGCGTTGGCCAGCGCGCTAGCGACGAACGTCGCCTTCCTGTTCAAGCAGCGGGGGGCCGTCCTGGCGCCACCGGTACGCGGTCGGCACCCCCTGCGAAGCGCCGCCGACCTCTTCCGCTCCAAGTGGTTCACGCTGGGTTGGATCGTTGCGGTTGGCGCCTGGGGGCTTCACGTCGGCGCGCTCGCGTTGGCGCCGCTGTCGATCGTGCAAGCCGTGCTGTCGGGCGGACTGGTCTTCCTCGCGGTGCTCGCCGAACGCTACTTCGGCTTTCACCTCGGACGCAGGCAAGTGCTTGGCCTGCTGATCACGGCTGTCGGACTGACTGTGATCGGGCTCACCTCGGGTCGCCAGGCCGGCGGCGACGTTCCGGGCTACGCGCTGGCCGCACTGATCGTGATGGAATCCGCCGTCCTTGGTCTCGCCACCGGTCTCGCCATCGTCTCGCACCGCATCGGCCTCTCGCCCGCTGGGCAGGGCATGCTCCTCGGCGCAGCCGCCGGCGCATTGTTCGGCGTCTCCGACATCGCGATCAAGTACTTGACCGATGCCGTTCAAGGTGGGGTCCTCGACCTGATCAGCCCGTGGACATTCGCGGCGCTGGCCGCTTCGGTGGTCGCCTTCTATGCCTCCGCCCGAGGCTTTCAGCTCGGCCCGGGCATCGAAGTCATCGCCTTCACCTCGGTCGCGGCCAACCTGACGGCGATCGTTGGCGGCATCCTGGTCTTTCGTGATCCGATCGGCACCGGGCCGGTCGCGATCACCGGGCGCA
>JALYKQ010000033.1 GCA_030774675.1 Gemmatimonadota bacterium
CCGTGGCGATGGCCACGATCATTCCGCTCTCGGCGCAGGCTCAGGCCAGGCGACCCGTGCTCGCCGTATTCGCTCACCCCGACGACGAACGCGTCATCGGTCCGCTGTTGTCGAGGCTCGCGAGGGAGGGACGCGAGACCCACCTCGTGATCGCCACCGACGGCTCCAAGGGCGTTCGCGATTTCGCACATATCCCGGCAGGAGCGAAGTTGGCCGCCGCGCGCACCAAGGAGGCGAACTGCGCGGCCAAGCGGCTAGGCGTCCGACAGCTCCACCAGCTCGGTCTTCCCGACGGCGGCCTCGCGTCGTTCGAGGTTTTGGGCAAGCTGCGGTCAGGACTCGCGGCGATAATCGATTCGCTCAAGCCCGCGGTAATCATCACCCTCGGTCCTGAGGGCGGCACCGGACATCCGGACCATCGCCTGGTGGGGAATGTTGCAACTCAGATCGTGGAGAGCGACGCGCGCTACGCGAACATCGATCTGCTGTACGCATCACTGCCGACGGAGCGTCTCCGCACCGCACCGCCCGCTGATCCCACCGTCAATGGAGTGGCTGAAGCGCTTCTGACCGTGCGCGTGCCGTTCGAGGAGCGGGACTTGGCGGCGGGACGGGAGGAGTTTGCGTGTCATCGCACGCAGTACGCGCCGGCCGAGATGGACGCGGTCAACAAGTATCTGACGCACGCGTGGAACGGGACCGTTTGGCTGCGTCCGTGGAACGGGACGTTGCGCGATCCCCGAATCTTTGAGCCCTAGGACCTAACTCGGGTCAAAGATCGCGAGCGGTGTTGATATGTTCTTCGGGATCCTTCAAATCGATTAGAAGGGTCGCAGCGCTCTCGCCTCGGTCATGGACCAGGAGTCCGGTACCATCGCCCCAGTGGTGCGTACGTAGGTAGGAAAATGCCAACGCGGTTCGAAGGCGATCTGGACCTCGGCATCTCTGTCGGCTGAGCGTTCGAGATTGTCGTATAGCTGGTCGATGCTGACGGTGTTCCAATCGGTGATGGCCGCAGCTTTTCCCGTCTTGTCCCACGCTCGCAGTGGCGGATTGCTCCGAACTTCGATCAATAACCACCCGCGAGTTCCGGGGCAGAAGCACGCTACTCGAAGCAGGAATCGATAGTCTCTCGGCTTCGCGGCTAGCCACAGCTCGCGTTCCCTTCTGAGCAAAGCGTGGAGAGATTGGCGTTGCGCCGGAGTTTGCAGCCTGAACGTCTGCCCCTGCGCGGCGAGCACGCTGGTGACACTGGTGTCCCGGAAGAAGGCAACAATGCTGGCGTGAGTTAAAGGCGGGACGACGGCGGAGCTGTCTTTGAGCACAGGATCAACGCCATCGTTCCGGGCGGGAACGTGTTTGTGGCAGGCTACGACGACGACGGTTAACGCGGCGATGATTCGCATCACAAAGCCGCCGTTCCTGCGACCACCGGGTGCGAGGCCTAGTTGCTCCACGCCGCGCGCTCCGGTTTCGTCAGGTCGGGAACCACTCGACACCCTTCTTGGTCGGCCCGTACAGCTGCTTCGATGATTGCCATGACCGTCACGCCTTGCTCCGGCGGTACGGGGTTCGGCGCTCGCCCCTGCAACGCTTCGCGCAACGCGACATAGTATGCGCGCTGATCACCACGCGCCGCCTTGAGCGTACGCGTATCGCCGCTGGCTCCATCATACAGCACCGCATCATCCGGGTCGAGCCCCCAATCCGGAGCGCCCGGCCTCACGCCAGCGCGAAGCTGATCTTCTTGAATATCCGGCTTCTGCTTGACCACGCTCGCCCGCTCGCCGTGCACGGAGAACCGCGCGCTACCGCCGGACACGAGCGAGCCGGCCCCCAGCATCGCGACCATTTCGCCGTACCGCAGCACGAGCTGGAAGTAGTCGTCGGTTCTAGCGCCGCGCCGTTGCTTGGCGAGCGTCGCCTGGGCGCAATCGGGGATTCCGAATAGTAACAGCGTCTGGTCGATGAGATGCGGGCCGAGGTCGTAGAGGAGCCCCGCGCCAGGCCCGGGAATTTCGCGCCATCGGTCACGGACCTCCGGGCGATAACGATCGATGCGGGATTCGAACAGAACGACGCGTCCAGTGAGATCGCGGCGAACCGCGTCCTGAATGGTGAGGAAATCGCTGTCCCAGCGCCTGTTCTGGAACACCGAGAGCAAGACGTCTTTCTCCCGCGCGACAGCCGCGAGATGTCTGGCCTCCTCGACGGTAATGGTGAATGGCTTGTCCACCACGACATTGCGGCCGGCACGCATCGCCAGCTCAGCGAGCGGCGCGTGCGTTTCATTGGGGCTGGCAATTACGACAAGGTCGACATCCGCACGCGTCGCGAGCACCTTCGGATCGGACACGACTTCGACATCAGGCACGACACCCAAGACATCCCCGGGCCGGCTCGACGACACCGCGGTGATCTTGTAGCCTTCCGTCGCCTGGAGCAGCGGCACGTGAAAGGTCTTCGATACGAAACCGAAGCCAACCACGCCGACTCGAATCGGCGAGCTAGGCGCCAAGCAGTTGCCCCACCGCGGATCTTCTCAAGACAGTTCGGAGTTGCAAGCTCTGCGTATTCATGGCTTTTCCGTTGAAAAGAGAACCTGACTGGCTTAGTCATCTTGTCAAGACAGCAGGTTTAACTGCATGCCGACCTCAAGCGTCTCGTGTACTAGCGAGCCATGGCGAGTCTGACTGAATGCGAATAGTCGTAATCGGAGGAAGCGGTCATATCGGCACGTTCCTCGTCCCTCGACTTGTTAACGCGGGTCATGAGGTCATCGTCGGCAGCCGCGGAATGCGCGTGCCGTATGTATCCCATCCTGCATGGAACACAATAGAGCGCATTGAGATCGACCGGGCCGCCGAAGAGGCTGCCGGCACATTCGGCGCGCGCATCGCCGCGCTCGGCGCCGATGCAGTTGTCGATCTCATCTGCTTTACTCCCGCCAGCGCGCAGCAGCTGTTGCACGCGTTGCGGCCGCGCGGAACGCTTCTGCTCCACTGCGGTACAATCTGGGTTCACGGCCGCCCTACCACAGTGCCGACCACCGAAGACGTACCTCGACACCCGTTCGGCGATTATGGCATCCAGAAGGCCGAGATCGAGGAGTTGCTGCTGGACAGTACTCGACGCGGCGTAGCGCGCGCAGTGGTTCTGCATCCGGGGCACATGGTTGGTCCCGGATGGAATCCACTGAATCCGGCCGGACATTTCAATCCAGACGTGTTCACCGCATTGCACATGGCGAGCTGCTGCAGCTACCGAATGAAGGGATGGAGACCGTGCATCATGTGTACGCGGACGATGTCGCGCAGGCGTTCGCGCTCGCACTCACCCAGCCCGATAATGCGATTGGTGAAAGCTTTCACGTAGTCTCACCCGAGCCTCTCACCGTGCGCGCGTACGCGGAAGCCATGTTCGCGCATTTCGGCCAAGCGGCGCGTCTCGGCTTCCTTCCATGGGAGGAGTGGCGGCACACCGTAACCGAAGGCGAGGCGCTAGCCACGTGGGACCACGTCGCGCACTCACCGTATTGCAGCATTGCAAAAGCGCAAGAGCGTCTCGGCTATGCGCCGAGGTACACGTCGCTGGAAGCGGTGATCGAATCGGTCAATGTATTGATTGCTGCCGGCGTGGTGCAGGTGCCGGATTAATATTCGAAGGTGTCGACACTCGCGCCGAAGCCGATTCCACGGAAGTATTGACGCATCCGTTCCGGGTCGGGACGCGGATCGGCGAGTGCTACGTAGCCGTCCGGCCGGATGAGATACAGGGCTGCGTTCTGGAGACCGGCCCGTCCCATTCCTTGCTGCCATGCGAACGCGTGGAGCGGCAGCCCAAGCTCGGCGCACGCCTCGCGGACGCCGCGTTGCACTTCGCCATAGACGTGGACCTGCCAGTCAAGCGACGTGAGCGGCGCGAAGTTGTCTTCACCTGACGCGAGCTCGACCCAGGGCAATCGATCTCCACCACGCACTCTACCCGCGGTGCCAGCGCTCAATGCGCTGTCACGATAGTTGACCTGGGTCTGCGAAACCGTCCTGAACATCAGGCGACGCATTCGTGGCATTCGAAAAACGAGCGGCGCGACCAGCGGAACGACGCGCGTGCGCACAAAATGAGCGATAGCACCGCGCCTCGTCACCAGAGTGAAGCCGCGATCCGTGGTCGCGACGAGCTGCCGCGCGAATGCAATCCGCTCCGGCTCATAGGTGTCCAGAAGATTTAGAGGCCCGCCTTTCTTGAGCACGGAGGCGAGCTTCCACGCAGGGTTGATGGCGTCGCCAATCCCCGTGTTCATCCCTTGTCCGCCTACCGGACTGTGGATGTGCGCGGCAT
>JALYKQ010000034.1 GCA_030774675.1 Gemmatimonadota bacterium
CCGGAACGGACGCGCCGGGATAAGGAACCGCATTCGGATCGATTGTCGACCAATTGGGATCGCCAGCTGTCCCACTTTCGTTACCACACCAGCGCACGTCCGGCCCGACATCCGAGAACATCACTGCGCTGGGCTGAAGCTTCCGAACGAGACCAAAAAAGCGCGGCCAATCGTACTGCTGGCGCTTTCCATTCGGACCTTCGCTGTTAGCCCCGTCGAACCAGACTTCGCTGATCGGACCGTATTGCGTCAGCAGCTCCGTAAGCTGATCGCAGTAAAAATCGTTATACCGTGGCGAGTCGCCGTAAACCGGCGAATTCCGATCCCACGGCGACAGATAGAGTCCCGGCTTCAACCCATCGGCTCGGCATGCGTCCACGAACTCGCGGACAACGTCTCCTTGTCCGGAGCGCCACGGACTCCTGGCCACCGAGTGTTCAGTAGTACGGGTAGGCCAGAGGCAAAAGCCATCATGATGTTTGGCGGTCAGGATTAGCGCCTTTGCTCCACCTGCCTTTGCTGCCCGAGTCCATTGTCGTGCGTCGAGATTGGACGGCGAGAAAATAGCCGGGTCTTCTCGACCATCGCCCCACTCACGGTCGGTGAAGGTGTTCACGCCGAAGTGCAGGAAAAGCGCGAGCTCGTCACGCTGCCACGCGAGCTGAGATGGGGACGGGCGCGGAGGCGCAAGCGCCATAAGGCGTGGACGCCGTGGCAGGGCGCAGCCGACAATCGAAGAAATCGTCACGCCTACGAACGAGCGCCGGTTCATCTTCGTGATAGCCTAACCTCGCTCCTTAGATACGCCGCCGCGGTTCGAGTCCAGCGGTGCGCTTAACACTCATCTGGGTCTCACTACGACTGGAATGGACTTCAGGATCGACTGGCAGGCTCGAACAGTTCGATCGGATTACCGTCAGGATCTTCCAGCTGGATCTGTCGCCCGGCGGGACCGACTTCCATTTCGTTGCGAAACCGCAGTCCTGTGTTCTTTAGAGCCGTGATTCGTGCGGGAAGATCTGCGACTTGGAGAACGATCCGATTCCAGCCGCCAGGTGCTTGTTGACGGCTGTCCGGCATAGGGCGCGAACCTGACGCGCCTGGCCCGCTGAGCAGAAGCTTCACACCTTCGATCGACACCGTCGCAAACGCCGGTAATTGTTGATGCTCCAGTTTGAAGCCCAGCTCCTTTGTGTAAAAGTCGACGGCAAGGGCTACGTCTCTGACTTGATACCGCACTCCGTGAAAGCCCAGGACAAGCTTCTGCCCCCGCTCGACCTGTTCCGAAACGACGGATGATCCGTTTCCCATCTGGTCCATAGAACCTCCGGTGAACCCGCCTGGGAAGCACGTCACGTGCCCATATCGTCGACCGTAATCGATTATCGATACCTTTACATGCCTGGTAACTCGCTGTCGAATCTCAAACTCATCGACTATGAAAATCGATCGCCGTGGTTTCCTGGTAGCGTCGTCATCGGCACTGGTGTTGGGGAAAACAAAGCTGCCGCCGGCGGCAGATGAGCAATCGTCCGAGACTCCGGAACCGCCTCATATCGAGCGAAACATCCGGGCGAGAGAGATAGCGGTCTACACCACCGCCGATAAAACCAATTATCGGCTCTCCGCCACCGACAAGTTGACATTCAAGCCAATGGGCCAGCCGCTGGAGACCCAGATCTGCGTCTTTGTCGATCCCTCAAAGCGAGCTCAAACGATCCTTGGCATCGGCGGTGCACTCACGGATGCCTCGGCTGAGACGTTTGCGAAACTGCCGACGATGAAACAGAGAGAATTTCTCGATGCCCATTTCGATGTCAACAAAGGCATCGGTTACACGATTGGAAGGACCAACATCCATAGCTGCGACTTCTCATCCGGCAGCTACACCTATGTCAACGAAGGTGACAAGGAGCTCAAGTCCTTCAGCGTCAATCACGACAAACAATTCCGCATTCCGTTCATCAAACGGGCGATGGCGACTGCCGGCGGGAGGCTCAATCTCTTTGGCAGCCCATGGAGTCCACCGGCATTCATGAAAACCAACAATGACATGCTTCACGGTGGAAAACTGAAACCGGAGTTCTATCAGTCCTGGGCCAACTACTACACCAAGTTCATCAAGTCATACGAGCGGGAAGGAATTCCAATCTGGGGCATCAGCGTTCAGAACGAGCCGATGGCGACGCAGCGATGGGAGTCGTGCATCTACTCAGCGGAAGACGAGCGAGACTTCTTGAAAAACCACCTTGGCCCGACGATGAAGAGGGAAGGGCTGGGTGACAAAAAGATCATCGCCTGGGATCACAACCGCGACCTTATCTACCAGAGAGTCAGTACCATCCTCGCCGACCCCAAAGCCGCCCAGTATTTATGGGGCATCGGCTATCACTGGTACGAGCCATGGAGCGGTGGCGACCAGATGTTCGATAACGTCAGGCTCGTGCACGAGACTTTCCCAGATAAAAAACTGCTCTTCACTGAAGGAACGGTCGATTCCTTCAAAGCCGAGGACATCCACAACTGGAGGCTCGGGGAGCAGTACGGACACTCGATGATCAATGACTTCAACGACGGTGCCGTCGGCTGGACAGACTGGAACGTATTGCTGGATGAAAAGGGTGGGCCAAATCACGTCGGGAACTTCTGCTTCGCCCCAGTTCACGCCGATACGAAAACGGGTGAGCTGATCTACACGAACTCGTATTACTACATCGGACACTTCTCGAAATTTGTCCGTCCGGGCTCAAGGAAGATCGCCAGCTCACCCAGCAGAAGCGCGCTGCTTTCCACCGCCTTCATCAATCCCGATGGCAAAGTGTCGGTTGTGGTAATGAACAAGACCGATCAGAAGATTTCCTATTTTCTCTGGCTGGACGGCAACGCCGCGGAAGTCAGCAGCTTACCGCATTCGATTCAGACGCTCGTCTTCTGACGCGCGTGAGCACAACTCGGTCATGACATCCTTTATCGCGTTGCTGCGCGCCGTGAACGTTGGGGGAACAGGCAAGCTTCCCATGACGCATCTCAAGGACATGTGCGAGGCTGCCGGCTTCCGCTCCGTTCGCACATTCATCGCAAGCGGGAACGTAGTTTTCGAAAGCAATCTCAGTGAGTCGGCGGTAAGGAAGAAGCTCGAGAGCCGGCTCCTCGCCTATACGGGAAAGCCTGTTCGCGTTTTCATACGCACCGCCGCCGAAATGGCTCAGGTGCTGAGCAGCAATCCATTTCCGCATGCGCCGGGGAATCGCAACATGGCGATCTTCCTCGATGCAGAGCCTGGCGAAGATGTCCTGGGCAGCATTTCAGGTCGCGTCGACGAGGAAGTTGGTTTGGGAAGGAAGGAAATCTACGTGCACTACGGCGCAAACATGGCTCGCTCGAAGCTGAAAATTCGCGGTGCCGCAAACGGTACCGCTCGAAACATGAACACAGTTGCGAAGCTGGTCTTCATGGCTGCGGCGGACCTTCCAAAGCCCACGCGAACTCGTTGAAGCTCGTCACACCGCGGTGCTATCCTTCTATCGACCATTAACGCGCCTGCGGATATGCTGACCACGCGAACACTCGGCCCTCAGGGCCTCACGGTCTCCTCGCTCGGCCTCGGCCTGATGGGAATGACCCAGTCTTACGGGACGCCGGAAGAGCGCGACGAGCGCCAATCCATCGCCACAATTCAGCGCGCCATCGAGCTCGGCGTCACGTTGTTCGATACCGCTGAGGCGTACGGCCCGTACGCGAATGAAGAGCTGTTCGCTCGCGCGCTCAAGCAGCTCGACGTCCCACGTGATCGCGTCGTCATCGCGACCAAGTTCGGCTTCAAGTTCGACGAGAAGGGCATCGCCGGCGTTGATAGCCGGCCTGCACACATCCGCGACGCCGTCGAAGGGTCGCTGCGACGGCTGCAGACCGACCACATCGATCTGCTCTATCAGCATCGGGTCGATCCCGCCGTGCCGATCGAGGACGTCGTCGGCGCCATGTCGGATCTCGTGCGAGAGGGGAAGGTTCGCTTCCTCGGTCTGTCAGAGGCCGGCGAGGAGACGATCCGCCGCGCGCACGCCGTGCATCCCATCTCGGCGCTCCAGAGCGAGTACTCGCTGTGGGAGCGCAACCTAGAGACGCGCATCATTCCGCTGTTGCGTGAGCTCGGGATCGGTCTCGTCCCGTTCGCGCCGCTCGGCCGCGGATTTCTCACTGGCTCAGTCAAACGCGCCGAGGAGTATCCGGAAGACGACTTTCGCCGCAACGATCCGCGATATCAGGGCGAGAACTTCGACGCCAACATGCGGGCTGCGTCGGCTGTGCGTGAGCTCGCCGAGCGGAAGGGCGCGACCCCGGGGCAGATCGCGCTCGCGTGGCTGCTGCACAAGGGTCCGGACGTCGTGCCGATCCCCGGTACAAAACGTCGCCGCTATCTCGAGGAGAACGCCGGCTCCGCAGCCTTGTCACTCAATACGCAGGAGATGGCGACCCTCGACGCGACGCTTTCGCCCGAGAAGGTTGCCGGCCCGCGTTACAACGAAAAGCAAATGTCAATGGTGGATCGCTGACGACGTCACGAGCGCGATGTGAGCGCGGCCCCTAGGATCCGCCCGGCAACGCCTACAGACCTCACGGGCATTGGCCGCCTGGGGGCACTCCTCGTCCGCACGCACCACGACCTCGACCCGGAGCGCTTCATCGCGGCGACTTCGCGGACGGAGAAGTCCTACGGCTCCTATCTCGGCACGCAGCTCGATGAGGCCAACATCGTCATCCTTGTCGCCGAACGGGCAGGCGAGGGGATTGGCTATACCTACGCGGGCGTGGAAGCCACCGACTACATGTCGCTGCGTGGGCCGGCGGGCGTGTTGTACGATATCGTGGTGGATCCCGCCCATCGCAAGCAAGGCGTCGGTCGGATGCTGCTCGACGCGACGCTGGACGCGCTCAAGGCCCGAGGTGCAACGCAGGTTGTACTTTCCACTGCGGAGCGGAACGCCTCGGCGCAGCGCCTGTTCGATCGCGCCGGGTTCCGTCGGACGATGATCGAGATGACTCGAGAGCTGAACGATTAAGAGACCAGGAAACGGCCCTCTGGCGTCAGGATTCCCTGACTACGATGGTCAGGCTTTTATTCGCGGGTAGCTGACGATGATCACAAGGTCCTCGGTGCCGAGCTGACGGAGACCGTGAGAATCGCCGGCGCGGGTGAGGATCGCCACTCCGGGTTCAACCAGGTATTCCGCGCCATTCAAGGTGAGCTCGCCCCGTCCCGACAGCACGTAATAAATCTCGTCGACGTCATTCCGATGGTAGCCGATCGCCGCTCTGGGGTGGAGTGCGCGCTTGCGAAACACCAGCGCAAACCCATCCTCGGCTGCGAAGAACGGGTATGCGGTGGTTTCGCCGCCTCCATTGTGCGGGCCCGGTTCCCGCACAGCGACTACTGAGTCGTACTGAATCAGCGAGCGGCGCGTGGGCGCGGGACCTCCGACCATCGCGCGCGAGCAGGCGAACGCCGAGGCGAACACGATCACGCCCAAGACAACATTGCGCTGCATGATACCCTCTCTCTTTGTTCAATCTGGAAGCCCGCGGCCAACGTGTAGACTCCCGCGTCCTTGAACGGATTGCCTGCTTCGCTCGAATTGGCTATGTGGAGAGCGTCGAACACGGTGCAAAGATAGAAGGAGGTAATTCTGAGCACCACGTCGCCACTGGTCTCGGTCTCGCCATCAGCCCGCGCTTCGGCGGCTGCTAACGCCACCACCTTATCCCAACCGAATGATCTGCCGGCCCTCGTGCAATGGTTGGCGTTGTCCCCGCCATTCGAGAACCCCTGACAGTCCGCGCGGAAGCGTGATCTCGGCGCGCAGGCCGCGCTGCCCCTCGCGCAGCAGTTGGACGTCGATGTCGCCGAGCGGATGTGGCACGCGCCCCTCCGCTCGGCGCAGAGGGCCGAGTGCGGGCGCGATCAGCACAGTGCGAAACCCCGGACTCGATGGGCGCACGCCGAGCACAGTGGCGAGCAGCCCATAATTCGGGTGCGCAGCCCATGCATGCGTGTCGGACCGCGTGGGCTCGGGATTCTCCGGAGCCGACGTGAGACCGAGTCGCAGCATCGTCTGCCACGGCGCGAGGCGTTCGATGTAGCGGTCGCCGAGCCCCGCCTTTCGTAACGCTTCCAATAAGTAGAAGCTGAAGTAATAGGACGCCGGCGTGAGCGTCGTGTCGGCGAGGACGCGCTCCATCAGGCCTCGCTGCGCCGCCATAGGCACCGCATCGACGAGGACGGCGAGCACGTTGGTCTGTTGGCTGTACACACTGGTATCCGGTGCGTCGCGAAAAAGTCCCCTCGTCGAGTCCCAGGCGCGCGCACGTATCGCGCTAAGCATCGCTTCAGCGCGCGCTCGATAGGCAACACCCGCTTCCCGCGTCCCGCTTCCCGCTTCGAGCTCTGCGGCGCGCTGCAACGCGTACACGTACAGCAGGCTGATCGCGGTCGAGTGCCCATCGTCGGCGCCCGGCGGAACACCGCGATCCCACCGAGGCGTCCAGTCGACGTAGTTCCAGTATGGCATCGGACCCAGCATGCCGGTTGCGTCCACGTGGCGGCCGAACCAGTCGAGGATGCCGCGCACGCCGGCGAGGCGCTCCCGCACGAACGCGGGGTCATCCTGGTGGAGAAAAAAGTCGTGCACCATTGCGACGTAGATCAGCGAGAAGGGAGGAATGATCTGCGTCAGCGCCGAGGGATAGCGGCTTGCCGTGAGCCCTTCGGGGATTCGCGACAGATCGAAATGCTCGATGGCCTGCCGCAGGAGCCGATCGTCGCCGGCGACGTAGATCGAGATCAGGCCCTGCACGCGCGTGTCGCCGACGTATTGCAGCTGCTCCCAGTACGGCGTGTCCATGTACGTCTCGAACGCGCCGATTCGGGCGCCGTTCCAGTTCATGCGCCACATCTCGGCGAGCCACGGAAGATCGCCGGCGAAGCGACCACGCTCGACGAATGGGTACGCGGTGAAGATCCCGTGCAGATCGTGCACGCGCAGCGGCTCGGCCGCCGTGGTGACGTCCATCTGGATGTAGCGGAAGGAGCGCCAGTACAACGTCTGGAAGCGGCGACGCGCGCCCCCGTCGGGAAGGAAGACGTCGCGCACGCCTTTGATCGTCCGCCCATCGATGTCGTTGCGATTCCCCTTGTGTCCTGCGGAGTCGATCAATGCCTCGGCGTAGGTCAGTCGCACCATGCTGCCGGCTCCGCCGCTCGTCTCGAGCACCGGATACGCATTCGTCGTGTGCGACTGGTCGAGCAGGATCACCGCCGTCGTCCGCGCGGGAATCACCAGATCACCGCTCCCTCGGAGAAACGCGCCGTCGGTCTCCACACCGAGCGCACGACGGACGCGCGCGAGGCGCTGCTCCTTCTCCTCCATCGGCGGTATCGACCGCGCCTCGAGCTGCCACCCCGACACTTCGCCATAACCACCGGGAGCAATCGCGCGCCGCTGCACGCGTCCGACGATGGCGCTACCGCTCCACGCATCGTCCACGTAGTCCGCGCGCTCCCATCCCCATGGATAGCGCAAGCCGTCGATCGAATCGCCGGGTGCCGCAGCGTAATAGTCGCCCAGAGTGGCGGTGGTGATGACGATGGGCGCGTAGGCTGGATCGCGCAGCAATTTCCACCCGAGGCCTGTGTTCACCAGCGCCGCCTCGACCGGGCCGTTACCCTGGAGCAGGAATCCGGTGCGGTGGCTGTGCTGCGCCACCGGACGCGCCGCGCCCCAATTCCACACGAGAGCCGCGATCACGTTGCGCCCCAGGCGCAGACGCGGCGCGAGATCGAGTGTCTCGTAGCGCCAATGCGTGACGTCTGACCGCTGCGGACCAGAGGACACCTCCACACCATTGACGTACAGTCGGTATCGATTGTCCGCGGACACGTGCACCACGAATCGCGCGGGCACCGCCGTCAGGTCGAAGGTCCGCCGCGCGTGAAACACAGTGAAGCTGTCGCCTCGCACACCGGCGGGCGCGATCCAGCTCGCTGACGGCGCCCCGTCGAACACGCGCGGCTCTTGCGCGTCGAGCGGTCCGGGGAGCGTGGCGATCACGGCGAACGCGAACCGCGCGCTCCTCTTAACGGCGGCGCTTTTCCTGCAGGGGTCTCGCAGCATAGCAGCGTTGAATCAACGGGACGATCGCAGGCTCCGCAAACTCTCTTTTGCTGCCCGCGCACACCTGAACGGCTCACCACCTCACCCATGACCTATTCTTTCGCTTTTATCATCGCAGCACTCGCCGCATCGATCGGCACGGCGCGGACGCATTCCAGCCTCCACGCAAAAGCACTCGCGGCGTGGCAACCAAGCTGCTCCAATCATCCCGCTACGACGGAGAACCTCGCGGCGCAGCTCGCCAAGTTCCGACCCGTTCGAATGCCGTTCTCAACGAGAGGCCTTTCAACCCGCGAAGTGCGAATGGTTCGCAAGCTCGTCGACGCCGGACAATATCTCGAGAGCGCGTTCTGGCGAGAGAGCGATCCCGAAGGACTCAGACTCTACCAGGCGCTCACGAATTGCGGGGGCACTGTCGAGAAGCAGATCGACCACTACCTCCTCATCAATGGTAGCAGATACGACCTGCTCGAAGGCAACAAGCCTTTCCTCGCCGGCGCACGCTACGAACCCGGCCACGCCCTCTATCCCGCCGGCATCACGCGCAAGGAGATCGAGGATTACGTCGCCGCGCACCCGGCGAAGAAAGCGGAGATCTACAATCCATGGACAGTCGTCAAACGTAGCGGCAATGATCTCGTCGGAATTCCGTACCACGTCGAATTCAAACAGTGGCTCGTTCCCGCCGCGCAGGCGCTGCGCGATGCCGCGGGGCTGAGCGACGATGAGGCGTTCGCCAACTTCCTACGTCTTCGCGCCGATGCGCTGCTCACCGACGACTACTACAAGAGCGATCTCGCCTGGGTCGATCTCGACAACCCCAAGTTCGACGTCATCATGGCCCCTTACGAGACTTACCTGGACGACCTGCTCGGCGTCAAAACTTCGTACGGCACCGCTGTGATGATTCGAAATCCGGGCGAGAGCGTCAAGCTCGCTACATACAAGAAGTACGTCGCGGACATCCAGAACGCGTTGCCGATCGCCGCTGCCGACAGGCCCTCCAACGCGGGCCATCAGACGCCGATGGAAGTGATGGACACCCCGTATCGCAGCGGCGACCTGCGTCACGGCTATCAGGCCGTCGCCGATAATCTCCCCAACGATCCGCGCATCCACGCCGAGAAAGGCACGAAGAAGATCTTCTTCAAGAACTTCATGGATGCGCGCGTGAACTACGTGGTGCTGCCGATCGGCAAACTCTTGATGCGCGAAGATCAGGCAGGCCTCGCGTCGATGGATGGCTACCTATCGGCCGTGGTCATGCACGAGATCGCGCATGGACTCGGTCCCGCGTACTCGCGCATCCACGGAAAACAGGCTGATATTCGCGAGTCGATTGGTCCCATCTACAGTGGTCTCGAGGAGGCGAAAGCTGACATCGTCGGTCTCTACGGACTCGACTGGCTGATGAACAAGGGGGTGCTGCCGAAGTCACGCGCGCGCGGCTACTACGCGTCGCACCTCGCCGGGATCTTCCGTACAGTTCGCTTCGGGGTCTCGGAAGCGCACTCGAAGGCGGAGATGATGGAGTTCAACTACTTCGCCGAGCAGGGAGCGATCACGCGCGACGCGCGGACGGGACGCTACGCGATCGACTTTGCGAAGATGCCGGGCGCGGTCGCCAGCCTTGCGAAGGAGCTGCTGGAAATCGAGGCGACTGGCGGTCGCGACCGGGCCGAGTCGTGGTTCAACAAGTACGGGACGATGCCAGCGGAATTGAAGGCGGCGCTCGACAAGACTGCGAGCGTGCCCGTTGACATCGATCCGATTACGTCATTTGGTGAGAACGTGAGATGATCTCTGGTCTGCCGATCGCCCGCCGTTTTCGATCACAGCCGGCAGAATCTGCTTGGGAATGATTTCGTCCAGAAAGGACGGCGAAGCCCTGTCGCCGTAATTGCTCGCGTAGACCGCGATGACGAGGTCCAGGTCGGGGAGAACTATCACGTTCTGGCCGCCTGCTCCGAGTGCGGCGTATGCGTGTAGAGTGCGATCCCTGTACGGATAATCGATCCCCCACCACCCAAGCCCGTACGTTCTTTGTCCGAGCTTGTAGAGTGGCGAAGACGCGCGGGCGACGAACTCTTTGCTCAGAATCCGCTGCCTGCCCCAGGTTCCCCCGTTGAGCATCAGCTGTCCGATCTTCATGAAATCGCGCGGCAGAAAATGGGCGCCGCCGCCACCATACGGATGCCCAACCGGATCCATAAACCATCCGTAACGGCGGATCTTGAGGGGCCCGGCGATCAATCGATCGAATGTGT
>JALYKQ010000035.1 GCA_030774675.1 Gemmatimonadota bacterium
GTCGCCTGGGCCTTCGCGGCGATTCTGCCGGAAATCGCTTCGCTTGCCGACCAAAATGCTGCGGAAACCCGCTTTCCTCCGCACTTTCATTTTGGACGAAAACGGGCAAAATGCGAGCAAGACCGGCACGATGTAGCGCCGGGCCTCCCGTCAAAAGATCGACCCCCCGGTCGTCTCCGCGAGGGTGAGGCGGCTTGTAACCGGATCCTCCGCCGTCGGACTTCCAGTTTCCGCGCCCGACTACTTCCAGTTTCCGCGGCCCGACTGATTTCTCACTTCGCGCCGCTCTCAGCTGAGGGCGCCGAAGCTAGACGACGTAAGCGCAGCCGTCCCAGTATGCGTGCACGTGCTTGCGGCGACGCCCCTTCGCCTCGATCACGAGCTCCTCGGGCTCGCCGAGGCGCTCGTCGAGGTAGAGCTCGATCTCGTCGGCGCTGACACGGCGATACGGCCGCTCAGCGGGCTCATTCGAGGTCTCGAGGAAGGTGAGCGAGCCGTGGCAGCACCTCGATCTCTTGGCACACACGTACAGCTTTCCGCCCTGCTCTTGGATGAGTCGAACCGCCTCGGGCGAGGCTTGCACGCGCACATGCCGAACGGTACCACCCTCGGAGTGAGATGCCGCCGCGGCAGGTCTGAATCGAAGGATCGGCTGGCTTGGCGCCCCTCGCTGCCACGCTGCTCCCGGGCGACCCGGGGCGCGGGGCCCGCTCTAGCCGGTCAGGCCGGTGGCGCGGGAGTAAGGCCGTGACGGCGCATGACCTCGCCAAGCTTTTCGATGTCCGGCGGGCCGTCGCCGGCGAGCACGTCGGCGACATCTTTGAAGTAGCGCGAGCCCATCAGACCCGGACTGATGATGGCAAGGAAGCGGGCGTCAACGTCGCCGTCGTTGCTGAATCCGTGGATCACGCGGCGAGGTATGAAGAGCGCCTCGCCAGGGTTCAGGTCGGTGCGCCCCCCGCCGACGGTAAACGTAGTGACGCCGTCCAGCCCGAAAACGGTTTCGTCGAACTCGTCGTGGCTGTGCGGCGCGGGCATGCGCGCATTCGCTGGAACCTCGCTCTCGAACACGCTGACACTAACTCCGGACTCGTCTGCGTCGACGTGAAAACGGACGGTGAGAGCCCCGACCTGGATCGCCTCGGCAGCGGTGTTAGGCATGGAGTGATGACCCCCTCGTTGACGGTGCGCTGACCCGGACCACGGGAGCGTAAACGACAAGGCGTCCCTGGGGAGATGCCCGCAACGTGGGCGAGTGTCCGGGAATGTCACCCGAGTAGGCGGACGAAAACGGTCTCCCAAGCTCATAGTCGGCTCGACCTGCGCAGCCGCCCAGGAGTTAAGGACAGCGCCGGCGCGTCCACAGGACGGCGTCCCGTTGACGTGGGGATCTCAGCGTGGGAGAGTCGAGTGCTCAGCGGGTCGAGTCGCGCAAACACGCCTCTAGGCAGCCGCACCTGTTGTGGCCTCTCCGAGGCCAGCCTCTCTCCTCGCTGCGGCACCGCTTCAACCTTCGAGAGGAGCAGAGAGATGAGTTCGATCAGAGAGACGGCCGAGCAGTTCTTCGATGCCTGCGAAACAGGCAAAGGTTGGGACGGGTGCCAAGCTTACTGCCACGCGGGCGCGACCTTCTCGTCTCAGGCTGGAGCACTGGAGGGCGTCGATACGCTTCAGGGCTACACCGACTGGATGAAGGGTCTCTTGACGCCGGTGCCAGACGGCCACTACGAGGTCCGTTCATTCGCGGTCGATGATGCGCGCAAGAACGTAGCCGCCTACGGCGTATTCCGGGGAACCCACACCGGCGAGGGTGGACCGGTGCCGCCGACGGGAAAGAAGGTGGAGGCAGACTACGTCTACGTCATGGATTTCGACGGCGATCGAATCCGTCACATGACGAAGATCTGGAACGATGGGATCAGCCTGACGCAGCTGGGCTGGGCGTAAGAGCCCGCTTGCCTGGGCCAGCGTTCGCGAATATCACTCGTCTTACCAGAGTGCTTGGACAGCCGAGCCGTTGTGCAGTGTCGCCACTGAGCCCTTGGCGCCCCACGCCATCACGGCGGACAGGTCCGGCCAGTTGTCCATGCCATCCTGCCAGTGCCTGGCGATGCCTGCCGGTGACTCGTAGTACTCGTCGAGCACGAAGATTGTCTTGCCGGTCGGCTCCGAGCTCGGGTCCATCGGGTTCGACAGTTCCAGGCCCTTGGAGATGGTGTAGTCCAGCAGCGCCACATCGCCCTCGCGGGGATGCCCCTTCATCCACTCGGCATGGCTCGCGAAGATGCGATCTCCCTCGGCCACGTCATCAGGCCCTACCGTGAACATGATGACGAGGTGCGATTTTCCTATGTGCGACATGCGACTCCCTTTCATTAGGCGCGTGACCGCTGCCAACGAGACCGTCTCTCGTCTGTCCCGTCCAGTAGAGCCCTTGCCGGCTTCGGCGTCAAGGAGGGTTCGCTGA
>JALYKQ010000036.1 GCA_030774675.1 Gemmatimonadota bacterium
TGGACACCCGCGCGAGGCCGCTCACCGAAACCCATTCCCGGGTTTTGTTGTTGAAATACGCGCAGTTGACGTGTGGGTCGAGCGCGAGATCGTCCAGCTTGTGGGTATCGGCGTCGGTCACGAACCAGAGGTCCGCGCCCTCGATCCGTTCCTGGGTTGCCATCGGGCGCGAGATGAGCTGGCCACTCACGCTACGGGTGGTGAACATGGCCGTCTCGATACCCTCGATGAGCTCATAGAGCTCATCGATCTTCTTGGAGGCTATCATGTCTTTCTTGTGTGCAGAAGACATGCCGGTGTAAACCTTCGTCCCACCCGACACGCCCCGAGGCAACAAAAAAAGACGGGGCGCACTTTCGTGCGCCCCGCCGAACTACTTGAAACTGATTGGAAAGGATCTGCTAAAATCGCGGGTCGCCCTGGGCTGATAGCGACGCCTGTATCGGCGACACACAGCCCATGGCATCCATGATTCTGGTGCCCTCGGCGATCATGATTTGCACTTCCGCGCTCGAGAGGCTGGAGCCCTTCTTTTCCAACATGGTCAGAAAATCACCCATCTTCGTGCAAGCCGCCGCGGTGCTCTCCTGATTGTACGAAGCTCTGAGCTGATTGATGAGCGGTTGGGCGGTACCGTTTGGCAGACCGAGTTCGATCACGTATTCAAGCAGGTTGAATAGCTGTTCGTGGGCGCCAATCACGTTCACCGAAAACGCCCTCGAGCTCGCGTTACCTGCTGCGTCGCTCGCCGTGCAGCTCACTGGAGTGCTGCCCACTTTGAACAGGCTTCCCGAGGCCGGCTCGCATGAAACCGAAGTCACACCGACGTTGTCCGTGACCCGAAGGGTGTAGGCAACAGTGGCGCCGCTCGGACTCGTCGCGTTCACTTCCAGAATCGACGGTGTGGACGCGGCGAAGACAGGCGCCTCGATGTCGAGTACCGTAACGGTCTGGATCGCCGAAGCGGCGTTCCCCGCCTCGTCCTTCGCGGTCCAGGTGATCGTAGTGACCCCAACCGGGTACGGCGCATCGATCGAAGCACCATCGCTGCGCAGGCTCGATACGGTTACAGGCGTGCAGTCATCCAGGGTTTCAGGAGCGCCCACGGCGACGACCGCCGAGGCCAGACCCGGATCATTGCCGGCAGTGATGCTGGCTGGCGCGGTGATCGACGGAGGCACTTCGTCGCGCACCCTGAGGGGTGAGAAACGGAGCGCGTCGTTCGCGAGGCTGAAGACGCCGCGGACTCGGGGAGTGACCAAACCGGCCGGGGTCAGAGCAGTGCCGAAATCCGCCACCGTGCCGTCCACATTCTCGATACCCTGAGTCATGCGATGGCCGATATAGGTCATGTTGAACTGCGTAGTGTAGATCGCGATGTCGTTCGTTCCTTCCGATAGCACGAGCAGCGCGGTCAGTTTTCCGGTGCCCTGAACTTCGGGAACGCCCCTGAACTGAATCAGGAACCTGCGGTTGGGCGCAGTGCCACGCGTTTCATACCTGAGGCTGCCCGGGACCTTGCCTGGATACCAGTCGGTCCACGCCACCGAAATCATGTTGTTGGGCGTGGTCGCAACCGGGATCCCGTCCGTAGACCAGAACGGTTTCGCAACAGGAGTACCGAACGTGACGAACCCGTTCAGGTAAAGATTCAACTTGTTGTAGGTGTTCCCGTAGAAATTGAAGTCAAACCCGATGGGCATGTCCGCGACGTAGCCGTCATCACCGTCACGCGGCAGCGGGACGGCATTGACGGGATCGGACTCCGGAGCGAACGAAGTCGCTGCCAGCGTGTAAGCCGCCGCCGTACCACCCGACGAACAGCTGCCGGCAGTGGCGGCCACGTCTGCAACAGCACGCGCCGGCGCACTCCACACCACATTGCCCGACATCTCGGGGCTCTCGGCGAGCGAGGCGTAGTACGCCTCCTTCTCCGCGGCGGGAACCGAGATCAGGTGGATCGAATTCGGGTCCAGTCCGGAATCGGTCTTTGGGGCCATATTGTCGGAGCACGAGACGATCGCGACCA
>JALYKQ010000037.1 GCA_030774675.1 Gemmatimonadota bacterium
CTCGAATGCGGGCGGCGTCGATTGTAGAAGTCGAGATACCGGCCGATCGAATTTCGCGCCTCTCCGACGCTTTCATAGGCCCGCAGATACACCTCCTCGTACTTGACGCTGCGCCATAGCCGCTCGACGAAGACGTTGTCCCGCCAGGCGCCTTTGCCGTCCATGCTGATGGCAATGCCGTTGTTGGCGAGCACGCCGGTGAATGCCGAGCCAGTAAACTGCGACCCCTGATCGGTATTGAAGACGTCCGGCTTGCCGTGACAGGCCAGAGCATCCTCCAGCGTCTCGACGCAGAACGCTGCCTCCATCGTGATCGACAGTCGCCATGACAGCACCCGGCGGGTCGCCCAGTCCAGCACGACGGCGAGATACACGAAGCCACGGGCCATCGGGATGTAGGTAATATCCATGGCCCAGACCTGGTTCGGACGCGTGATCTCCATGCCGCGCAGCAGATAGGGATAGATCTTGTGGCCAGGCTCCGGCTTCGTAGTGCGCGGTCGGCGATAGAGCGCCTCTATCCCCATTCGCCGCATCAGCGTTTTGACATGCCGGCGGCCGATCTTGCTCCCCTCGGCAGCCAGCAGGCCTCTCAACATCCGCGAGCCGGCGAATGGGAACTCCAAGTGCAACTGATCGAGGCGCCGCATGATCGCGAGGTCGGCGGAAGACACGGGGCGCGGCAGATAATAAACGCTGCCGCGGCTGATCTTTAAAACTTCCGCCTGCTTCGTGATCGATAGATCGTGCTCACGGTCAATCATCGCTTTGCGCTCAGCAATCCCGCCTTGGTGAGCGCACCCTCTAAAAAACTGGTCACGGTGCTGCGCGCCCCATGTGGGGGTAGAAACGGTTTGGCGCTAGACTGCGCCCGGAAGGGAGCGGCCGATATGATTTTGGTGGCGACTAAACCCCGTTAAAAAACCTGGTCCATGGGCTGTCGCGAACTTGACATTGGTGACGCCGTCTCGGCGATCCCGTTTAGGAATCTGAATAAATTGCGCAACTCAGCCCTTCCGCCATCAGTAGGAGGATTGGAGATGAACCGTAAACAATCCAAGTCCAAAATGGACCGCACGATGCCCACCGTGCACCCGAACGCGGCAGCCATCGACGTTGGAGCAACCATGCATATGGCCGCCGTAAGGGCAGATGGCGCACGTGAACCAGTACGCAGCTTTGGCACCTTCACGGCCGATCTCCATCGGTTGGTAGACTGGTTTACGGAATGCGGCGTCGAGACGGTCGTCATGGAATCGACCAGCGTCTACTGGATTCCAATTTTCGAACTTCTCGATGCCCGGGGATTTACTGTGTTCCTTGTCAACGCGCGCGATGCCAAGCACGTGCCGGGGCGCAAGACCGATGTCAGCGATGCGCAGTGGCTGCAGCGGCTCCATTCGTTCGGGTTGCTGCGGGCCAGCTTTCGCCCAAAAGGGCATATCGCTGAGCTACGGGCCTACGTGCGTCAACGCGAGCGTCTGCTGCAATATGCGGCCTCACACATCCAGCACATGCAGAAGGCGTTGACCGAGATGAACCTTCAGCTCCACCACGTTGTCGCCGACATCACCGGCGCGACCGGCCTGCGCATCATACGCGCGATCCTTGCGGGCGAGCGCGACCCTGAGGCGCTGGCGAGCTTACGCCATTACAGTTGCCACTCCAGTGCTGAGACGATCGCGAAGGCCCTCACCGGGAGCTATCGTGCCGAGCATCTGTTTGCGCTCGAGCAAGCACTCGCCCTTTTCGACGCTTATCACGAGAAGGCATCTGCCTGCGACATACGGATCGAAGCCGTGTTGAAGGAACTGAGCACCCATCGCGGGCGTGGTCATGGGGCAGTTCCGCCGGCCTCGCGGCGCCGGAACAGAGCCGATCAGGCGAACGCTCTGGCGTTCGACGTCCGCGCGGCGCTTTTCGCGTTGCTCGGAAAGGACATCACTACGATCGACGGCCTCGGCCCTTACCTTTCGCTAAAGTTGATCGCTGAATGCGGCGACGACCTTACCTCATGGCCAAGTGCAAAGCATTTTACCTCTTGGCTGGGGTTGGCTCCGAGCAATAAGATCTCCGGCGGCAAAGTGCTCTCGTCACGAACGCGCCGATCCGGCGGTCGGGCCGCAGCTCTTCTGCGCCTCGCTGCCGTCACCGTCGGACGCACTGACACCGCGCTCGGCGCTTTTTACAGACGACTCTCGTCCCGCATCGGCAAGGCCAAGGCAGTGACCGCCACGGCCCGCAAGGTCGCAGTCCTGTTTTACAACGCCGTGCGGCACGGAATGGAGTATGTCGATCCGGGGGCCTCATCTTACGAGACGCGCTACCGCACGCGAGTCATCAACAACCTGCATCGGCGTGCCAAGACATTCGGGTTTATTCTCCAGCCGTTGGAGCCCAAAGCCGGTGCTGCCGTTTCTTAGGAATCGTTCTCCAGCGTCAGCTCTCCGATCTTCGCATGCAGTGACTTTACGTCGACCGTCGGCGTTGTCGCTGTCGTGCGCGCAGCCCCGAAAACATCACAAGCCCCACCCTCGAGCTGCGCCTTCCACGTCGTAATCTGATTGGGGTGAACATCGAAATGCTCCGCCAGCTGAGCCAGCGTTCGATCGCCCTTGACGGCGGCGAGCGCCACCTTGGCCTTGAATACCGGTGTGTGGTTCCGGCGCTGTCGTCTGCTCATCGTTTCTCCTGTTCGCGGCCATCATCGCCGCTTTCAGGCAGAAACTCCACTTATCGTCCTGTGCAGATTTGCGAATCCAGCTCTCTGAACCAATTCTCATTCCAGCCATACTTAACATCAGGCAGCCAATGAGGGGCGCCTCGGTTCACGGTTCGAGAGGGTTGCCATGTGCGACAAGTGCGACGAACTCGATAAAAAGATCGAGCATTACCGGCGAATACTCTTGTCCATTGGCGATCAGATTACGGTTGAACGGCTTGCCGGGGTGATCGGAGATTTGCAGACGCAAAAAGCAACACTTCATCCTGAGCAAAAGCAGTAAGGCCGCCCCACTTGGCGACCTGTCTGCCAATTCATGGTCCAAGCCAAACGTCAAATGTAAATGTGCCGAGAAAGCAGCACGAGTGTTGCTAGCACGACCGACCCGACAACTAACCAGCCTACCAAGGAAATGAACTGGAACGGTGGGTGGCGGGACGCCTTTCGCCAGTGACGAGCCATCGCAGCCTCCTGTGTGTGCCTTTGGTTAGGCCGCCGCCATCGGATCACGGTTCAAACACATAATCGCGAGCCACCACGGCAGCGCCTAGACTCCAAACCCGCGAGCACACGGCGGGCTTTTTCGTGTGCGCATCTGCCGGAATTTAGAAATGATTGAAAAAGAAAAATGTGTCGCGTCGATAGCTACCTCGCTCACCAGCACGAGCCGATGGCGTGCCGGGCTCGACGAAAAATATCCCGACCACCGCAACGCGCGATCGGCGAAGCAGTTATCGAAGCTCGCAAGTGAAGCACCGAATCTCTCTGACGAAGATTGGAAAAAGCTCGAACGCCATTTCAATTCAGCCCATTGGCACGAAGCTTTGAGGCAAACAGCGCGACTCGT
>JALYKQ010000038.1 GCA_030774675.1 Gemmatimonadota bacterium
GCAGATGCAGCAGAGCCGCTAGTCCGGCGTGTGGTCGCTATTCAAGACTTCTTGCGAGATCGTGGCCGGGCAGCAATCGATTTCGTGACCTCGCGGGCAGATTGCATGAAGCGCTCGACTACCGGGCTTAAGGTTCGATTCTTCAGCGTCACCATCAGCACCGGCCATGGCCGCACCGACAAATCGACCGGCAACTCTTTCAGCGCACTGAGGCGTGCCACAGAGCGTGGGCATCCCGTGATGAACTGGCCGTTGGCAAGGAAATGGCTAATGAGGGGCGAGGAAACGGTCACTAGAGCGGTTGCCGTTTAGGTTGACCATATCCTGAATTAGCGATGTATGCGAAGCATTCAGCTCGGGAGATTTGATTGAGACACGAGGCAATGTTTTTGCAGAGGCTCCTGACGGTGAATGCAGAATTCTTGAGAGTATATGCGGCGACTTTGCGCAGGAGCGCCTTCAGTTTGGCGAATAGTTGCTCGATGGGATTTAGGTCCGGACTATATGCTGGGAGGTAAAACGGAATTGCGCCGCGCGCCTCGATGGCTTCTTCGATCCCATCGACCTTATGAAGACTGACGTTGTCCATGAACACGATGTCGCCGTTTCTCAGGGTTGGAGCGAGAAACTGTTCGGTATAGGCCTTGAACATCTCGCCGTTCATTGGTCCTTCGAGCACAAAGGGCGCGGTGACACGATCATGGCGCAGCGCAGCGATGAACGTGATGGTTTTCCAGTTGCCATGCGGCACCTTTTGGACAAGCCGCTCACCCTGCGGTGCCCGCCCGTAGAGGCGGGTAATCGTCGTCGAAACGCTGGTTTCATCGATGAAGACAAGCCGTTTCGGATGAAGCCTCGGCTGCTGCTTTTGCAAGGCCTTACGCGCGGCAGCGACGTCTGGCCGGTCTTGCTCGGCGGCTCGCAGACTTTTTTTTAAAGCGTAACATCAAATGATGCAGATATCGGGAGATCGACGATTGACCGACCGTCACCTTCTTCTTCGCCAGAGCGGCCTTGAGCTCAGCCAGCGTGATGTCCGGCTGCTCTGCCACCAATCGCCTGACTAGCTCCTCGTGTGCGGCCAGAGCATGTTCTTTGTACCCGCCGAATTTGGCCGAACTGACACTGCCCATTTCGCGCTGGAGCCTACGGAAGCGCACGACAGAGCTGATACTCACGCCAAGTTGCTCCGCAATTTCCGGAATTGTGACACCATCCTGCGTCGCCCCAACTATGCGATTACGCAGATCCTCCGAATATGGCTTTCCCATCCCATACTGGCCTCCGTTCCAGTAGGACTCTTGAATCTGATTCGTGGGACGCAGTGAAATCCGCTTCGATTCAGTCTTTTCGGGAAACGCTCTAATTTTACTGCGTCAAATTTTCTGCGACGCAGAACGTCTTGGGATTGAAGCGGCACAGCATGGGCATCGCGAGAGTGTCCTGGCGAGCGCGACAATCAATCGTCGGCGCATGGTTGCGACTGAGTTTGGGATGTGGCGTTCAGGCCGCAATGGCGGATCCTCTTGGTCGGTAACGATCGGATACGGAAGATTCCGGGAGCAGCGTGGCGGAACGAGGTCCTGAGGGGGGAATCGTCTCCCTCTCGGAGACCAGGAATCCATAAGCCGCGATGCATAGTGTGGCGTGGTGGTGGAAACCTCGCCATCCTCGCCCTTCGAAATGCCCGAGCCCGAGCTCCTGCTTGAGGTCCTGATAGTCACGCTCGATGCGCCAGCGCAGCTTGGCGGTGTTGACCAGATCGCGCAAGGAGATGTTTGCCGGAAGGGTCGAGAGCCAATATTTAGTCGGCTCTTTCTCACCCTCGGGCCATTCGATCAGCAGCCATTCTTCCGCTCGACATTCGGCGAACTGGTCATCGCCACGCGCAACGCGAACACGCAGGCGCGCAAAGCGCGAGGACAGTCGCTCGGATGTACCTTCTCGCCATTTGATCATGCGCCAAGCGTGCTTTGGTAGGCCAAGTGCGAGCTTCTTGGCCGCGATCGGCCGGTGCTTGGCGTCGCGGCGCATGCGCGTCGGCCGCCGCCCATGGCCCGACCATGGCTTCGGCGGCAGCGGCCCCGTACCGGGCGCCCATGCCGTGGTGCTCGACAGAATGCCGGCGACGTAAGTTAAATCCAACCCCGTGATCTCCGTGCGCAACTCGCCGTTATTGCCATACCCGGCGTCGAGCAGCGCCACGCCGCGCGTCAGCCCGGCTTCGCAGGCCCAGCGCAGCAGATCGAGCGCGATCTTCGGCTTGGTCTTGAAGCCGATCTCCTCAGGCACACCCACCTTGCGCCGACGCTCCTTATCCGCCGCCCAGTCTTTTGGCAGATACAGCCGATAGGCCGCCGGCAGGCTGGCATGGTGATTGGCAATCGACAGCGACACCGCCACTTGGCAGTTGTCCTGCTTGCCGAGCTGGCCACAATATTGCCGCGCGACGCCAACCGAGTGCCGCCCCTGCTTGGGGAAGCCCGTGTCATCGATGATCCACACCTCGATCGGCCCGTGCCGCTCCATCTCCGGCAAAACCAATTCGCGTACCTTTGCCAGCATCTTCTCGTCCGACCAACCACCCTCGCCGACAAAATGCAGCAGCGATTGATGCTGCGCCGACACCCGTGCAGGTGCCGTTACCGCCGCCATCGGCTCCACACTCTTGCGCTCACACGGCATCAGCAGGCCCACGCAATAGTCCCACAGTGGTTTGACACGGGCTGCGTGCCCGATCACGCTCGCAAGCCCCTCGACATAGGTCGCCAACCGCGATTCACTGTCGTGTGCTCCTCGGAGATCCATCTCAGCCTCCAAATGCTGGTGTGAATCTCGATAAGTACTTGATTCTTCAAGCAGTCACCCCGCGTCATTCTGACTCAGTAAAATTAGGGACTTAGATAATTTCTCCGTAAGAGGGGCAAAAGTCGTGGCAGTTATGGGGAACGTGCGCGGGCTGCGATGATTTCGGGCAGGTATGGGATAGTTGGGTTGCCTGGGACCGCAAGCCTTGAGCCGAGGTAATCCCAGAACGCGATGCCGAGCTTTGCGCAGGTTTTGGCGAGACCGAGGAAGGCGTCGCGGCAGTCGCGACCGACATCGCTGCGGGTGCCGCCGCTGACCTTGCGCTTGGTCACCTGACAGCGGACGTCGTTCTCCGATCCGTTGGTGTGCAGCGGGATCTCGGGCCGATCCAGCACGATCAGCAATTCACGTTTGTTAGCATGGAGCCGCGCGAGCAGACGGTCGAGGGTAACGAAGCCAGTCTTGCGCGTGAAGATGCGGTCGAAGCGTGCCCGTAGCGCCGCCTTGCGCTGCTTGGTCGGATGGCGGCGATAGACCTTGAGATCGCGGTAGAACGGCCAGATCAGCCCGCGGACGCGGCCTTGCGCTAAGCGGTTCTCGTCGGTGAAGGTGTCAAGCTTGTGAACCAAGCGCTCGGCATGGACCCAGCACAGGCCGTGTTGGCCGACATTGAACTGACCGGCATCGTCGCTGACAATCACCGTGTTGGGCAGAAAGCCATGCGCCTTGACGCTGCCCCACAGCGCCCCCTCGGTGGCGATCAGCACCGGATCGGGATTGACCCGAAGCGCCGCGATGCCGAGCTTTTCAAGGTGTGCGTTCCAGGCCTCCTGATTGGC
>JALYKQ010000039.1 GCA_030774675.1 Gemmatimonadota bacterium
CTCTTCAATGTATGAAGCCTCCTTTGGCCGATCTCCGCGCACCTGGCTCACGAAGGCCGAGCAGGGAGCAACTCGCGAGCTGGACAAGCAATGACCTCCTTTCCCGTGCCGACCCCGTCTCCCGTAACGAAGGCGCTCATTCCCTGCGGCGGCAAAGGAACCAGAATGGCGGCTCTCAGCAGCGGCGCAGCGAAAGAGCTGCTTCCGATCGGCGGAGTCCCACTTGTGCTTCGCGTCATGGAGGAGTGCGCGGCGAGCGGCATTGATGAAGTCTTGATCGTGTCCGCGCCCGGCAAGACCGACCTGGAGCGTCTGGTGGTCGCCGCCACGGGAGCGCCGGGAATGCCGCGTCGGGTGGAGGTCGCCGTTCAGACGGAGCCACGCGGCCTCGCCGACGCCATTCGCCTTGGTCGCGAGTTCACAGGTGCATCCCCGTTGGCGGTCGCGCTGCCGGACAATCTCTTCATCGGTGATGTTCCCGCAATCTCACAGTTGGTCGAAGCGCACCACGCGTCCGGCAAGAGCGTTGTGGCGATCGTCGAGCTCAACGCCGCCAACCGCGAGCGTTACGGGCCTACAGCCGTGTTTCCCGGACGAGTTCAGGGAACCGAGTTCGTGATCGAACGCATCCCCGACAAAGGATCCCGCACAAAGACCTTCGACCCGAAGGGGGCGTCATCGGCCTTCACGGGAGTCGGCCGCTACGTATTTCGTCCCGATGTATTTGCAGCTATCGATGAGGTCGAAGCGACTCTGCACGCCGGCAGCGAGCTCGACGACATACCGGTGATGCAGCTCCTGCTGCAGAGCGCGCTTCTCACCGGATGCGTGATTCGCGGGGACTTTCTCGACGTGGGAATCCCATCCGGGTATCTCGAAGCAGATCAAAGATTTCGGACGAGATTGTAACGTAGAGAACATTCTCACCGAGGCGCGGCGCGCTGAACTCATCGTAACAAAGAGACATAAAACAGTTCGCTGAAAACATTCTCGCTCTTACTGCCTTCGGCACGCGGATTGCTTTTTGCAAGGCAATCAAAACACCAACAATTCAGGGAAAAACATGCACCGTTCGAATCCGATTCCGGACGGGCCGGCTCTGCTCGCGCCCAATGATCGACCAATAATCGTCCACAGCCACTTGCGCTGGGATTTTGTCTGGCAGCGACCGCAACAGATTCTCTCCCGGTTAGCGGTCAACGCTCCGGTTCTCTTCATCGAGGAGCCCATGTTCCTCGACGACATCGCAGCACCGCGACTCAGTATCTCCGTTCCATTCGCGAATGTGTTCCGTGCCGTGCCGTCTCTGCCGGGCGCGATGCGGGACGATCAGGACAACGCCACCGCGTTGGTGAGATCGCTCGCGCAGGATGCAATCGCATCAGACCAGCGATTGAAGGGTCGCTTCAACAGGCCGATCCAGTGGTTCTATAGCCCGGCGACAGCGCCATCCATGCTCGGCGCATTCAACGAAATCGCCGTCGTATACGACTGCATGGACGAGTTCGCGCAATTCCGGTTCGCCCATCCGGATTTGCCGCGCCGGGAGCGGCTGCTGCTCGCCAACGCGGACGTCGTCTTCACCGGCGGGCGCAAGCTTTACGAAGCCAAGCGTCGCTATCACGGTAGTGTGCATTTCTTCGGCTGCGGAGTGGACGCCCCCCACTTTGGGAAGGCTCGCCTCGCCGAGACACCCATCCCTGCGGACGTAGCAGATCTGCCCCAACCAGTATTCGGTTATTTCGGAGTCATCGACGAGCGGATCGATTATGACCTGATCGCACTGCTCTCGGCGAAGAATCCCGAGGCGAGCGTAGTGATGGTTGGTCCGGTCGTGAAAGTTGACCCGGCGTTCCTACCCAGTGTCTCCAACATCTATTGGCTCGGCAAGCGCGAATACTCGGAGCTGCCGGGCTACTTGAAGGCGTTTACGACGTGTCTCATGCCTTTCGCCCTCAACGAAGCTACCGAATTCATCAATCCAACGAAGACACTCGAGTACATGGCGGCGGGCAAGCCGATCGTCTCGACCGCGCTCGCTGATGTCGTTCACAATTTCACTCCGGTTGTGCGCGTGGCGCGGTCGCGTGAGGAATTCGTGGACTTCACGAGGCGAGCCGCCACAAATCCGGATCCGGCGCTGCTCGCCGAAGGTCTCCGGAAAGCGAGCAGCGCATCGTGGGAGAACGTCGTCGCTCAAATGCGTAGGCTGATTACCGAGGCCATCAGCGATGCCACGCCTGCCACGCTCGAAATCGCGGCACGACCCGCCCGGGTCAGTGAGCTGGCGGTGCAATGATGGGCCGGGTTCCTCCGGCGATCGAGAGAATAGCCGCATCGCAGTCACCACTCGAGCTCTGGGGCGGGTTCGAGTGCACAATCAACAGAGTCGGCGCTAGCTACTTCGATCAGACCGAGCTGAGCGGCCATCGCGGCCGACTGGGTGATCTCGACCGCATAGCGTCGCTGGGCATTCAGGCGATCAGGTACCCGGTGCTGTGGGAGCACATCGCACCACGGAGCATCAAGGACGCAGACTGGTCCTGGACCGATCGGGCCCTCTCGCGCCTCCGGGAGCTGGGCATCAAACCGATCGTCGGGCTTCTTCATCACGGCAGCGGACCGCGCCACACCAGTCTCGTCGACCCCGGGTTTCCGGACAAGTTTCGTGAATTCTCGGCGAGAGTTGCCGAGCGCTACCCGTGGGTCGAGATGGTGACGCCGATCAACGAGCCGTTGACCACTGCGCGCTTTGCCGGGTTGTACGGACTCTGGTATCCACATGCTCGAGACGATCGCGCATTCGTTCGCGCTCTCCTCAACCAGTGTCTCGCCATCCGCGCATCTATGGGCGCGTTCCGGGCCGTGAATCCAAACGTGCGCCTGGTGCAAACCGAGGATCTCGGCAAGACCTACAGCACACCACCTCTCGCCTACCAGGCGGAATTCGAGAACGAGCGCCGCTGGCTCACGTTCGATCTCCTGTCCGGACGCGTCAACCGCGAACATCCACTGATCGAGTATCTGACGCGGAACGGCGCAGCGAGAGCGGAGCTCGAGGGCCTGGTGGAGAATCCCTGCCGGCCCGACGTGTTGGGCGTGAACCACTATTTGACGGGCGAGCGCTTCCTCGACGCCCGTGTCGAGCTTTATCCGCATTCCGCGCGGGGCGGCAACGGCGTTCAACAATACGCCGACGTGGAAGCGGTGCGCGCCCTCGAGCATGGGGTAGCCGGGCACGCGGGACTCCTCGCCGAAGCCTGGCAGCGCTTTCGCGCTCCGCTGGCGATAACAGAAGTCCACCTCGGCTGCACACGCGAACAGCAGCTGCGTTGGTTGAACGAGGCCTGGCAATCCGCGGAGGAGTTGCGTGACGAAGGCTGCGACATCCGCGCCGTCACCGTATGGTCGCTGCTCGGGTCTCGCGGCTGGGACTCCTTGCTTACCAGAAAAGATGGAGTGTACGAGCCCGGACCGTTCGACACCCGATCCAGGGTGCCGCGCGCGACCGCTCTCGCTGCGGTGGCTCGCGATCTCGCTGTCCGCGGCTCCTCCGATCATCCCGCGCTCGACGGTGAAGGTTGGTGGAAGACGCGCAGCCGGTTGGCCTATCCTTCCCACCGTACCGCACCGCAGGGGCGCGCACTGCGGCGGCAGATTCATTTGCGCCGGCCGATTGTAATTACCGGAGCGGGCGGAACTCTCGGCAGCGCGTTCGTCCGGATCTGCGCGGCGCGCGGACTCGAGCACCGGGCCCTCACCCGAGCAGACTTCGACATCTCGAAGCCGGAAGCAGTCGGCGCCGTGCTCGGTGAGCTCGAGCCCTGGGCAATCATAAATGCTGCAGGCTACGTCCGCGTCGATGACGCCGAGCGCGATACGGAGCGCTGCCACCGGGAGAACACGCTCGGAGCGGTGACCCTCGCACGCGCCTGTGCGGAACGTCGGATTCGTATGCTCGCGTTCTCGACTGACCTCGTGTTCGACGGCGAAGCCACCACACCATATGTCGAGGCCGCAGCGACGGGGCCGCTTTCCGTTTACGGCGCAACGAAAGTCGCGGCGGAGAGCGAGATGCTGGCGCTCGATCGTCAACCGCTCATCATCCGGACGAGCGCGTTCTTCGGCCCGTGGGACTCCAGCAATTTCCTGACGATGGCGCTTTCCTCGATCGCTGCCGGGATCCCGGTTGCGGCCGCCGACGACATGATCGTCTCGCCAACCTATGTACCTGATCTCGTCAACACCGCCTTGGATCTGCTGATCGACGACGAGCGCTCGATCTGGCATCTGGCAAACGATGGCGCGCTGACGTGGTCGGAGTTCGGCCAACTCGGCGCCGAGGCGGCGGGTCTCGATCCCAGCCTCATCGTTCCAAAACCGGCCGCCGACCTCGGACTGACGGCCCGCCGTCCGCGCTACAGCGCCCTGTCCAGCGCGCGTGGGTCGCTGATGCCGCCGCTCCACGACGCCCTCCGGCGCTACGCCGCGGATCGAAGGCAGAACGTGGTGGTGGCCGTCGCCGCCGCCATCGGTTGACGCCATGTCGGACCAGAAGCGCATCGTCATCATCGGGGCCGGTCCGACCGGTCTCGGCGCGGGGTACCGCTTGCGGGAGCTTGGCTACCGGAATTTTCTGATCCTCGAGGCGCGCGAGAAAGTCGGCGGACTCGCATCGTCGGAGAAAAGCCCGAACGGATTCACCTACGACATCGGTGGACACGTTCTCTTCTCGCACTACGAGTATTTCGACAAGCTGTTCGACAAGCTGCTGGGCAACGACTATCAGGAGCTGCTGCGCGAGTCCTGGGTCTGGATGTGCGACCGCTTTCTTCCCTACCCATTCCAGAACAATATCAAGTACCTCCCGCGCGAGATCGTGCTCGAATGCCTGATGGGGCTCATCGAGGCGCAGAAACAGCCATTCGATCTCTCCCGCTTCGCGAACTTCGAGGATTTCATTCACGGCGTGTTCGGAGCCGGGATCGCGAAGCACTTCATGATGCCCTACAACTTCAAGGTGTGGGCGCATCCGCCGAAGATGATGAACAAGGAATGGATCGGCGAGCGGGTCTCGGTGGTCGACATCCAGCGCGTGCTCGGCAACGTGGTGCTGGATCGGGATGATGCGGGCTGGGGCCCCAATGCGACCTTCAAGTATCCGCGCTACGGTGGGACCGGCGGCCTGTTCGAGCGAATGCAGCCATATGTGGATGAGAACCTTCGCCTGAACGCCAGGACCGTCGCAGTCGATGCCGAGAATCGGGAAGTCGTGCTCGAGGATGGCACGCGTGAACGTTACGACTGCCTGCTGTCGACCATGCCGATGGATCTGCTCGTCAAATCGATGAACGGCACTGTACCCGGGAACGTGCGAGACGCGGCCTCGCGGCTCCGTCACTCCGGCTCGTACATAGTGGGCGTAGGAATCAAACAGCCCGCGCCGTCGAAGAAGTGCTGGATGTACTTTCCCGAGTCGAACGCACCGTACTATCGACTGACTTATCTCTCCAACTACTCGCCCGAAGTGGTGCCGGATGCGGCGACGCATTACTCACTGCTGGCGGAAATCTCGCGCTCTGAATTCAAGCCGGTCGACAAGTGCACTGTGGTCGAGGAGACCATCACGGGGATGGTCAATACCAGAATGATTACCGAGAGTGACAGGGATGATATCGTCGACACTCACGTCATCGATCGTGATTACACTTACCCGATCCCGTCTCTGGAGCGCGACAAAGCTCTGGCGACCCTGCACCCGTGGCTCGAGTCCCAGGAGATCTATTCGCGCGGGCGCTTTGGGGCCTGGCGGTACGAGGTTGGCAACATGGACCACTCCGTTGCTCAGGGAGTCGAGTGGGTGGATCGCATGCTTTGTGGACGGGAGAAAGACGAGCTCACTTACAAGGCGAAGAAAGGCTGCTGATGCGTTCTCTACGGCCGAAATCGGCGTCGCGACGCCGGGATATTCAGGCTTCTTTTCTCCTGGTAGTATCAGTCAGCGCCGGCATCCCACTGTTGGCAGCGATTAGATCCCGGTACGCCACGCCCACCGGCCGTATCTTGCGATGAAGATCGTACAGTCCGACTGGGTACACATCGTTTCGCTCGACGCGAAGCGCGTGCTGCCAGTCGATCTGATCGGTGAGAGAGAACCAGGTGAAGCCCATGACGGGGATCCCGGAATTGCGAAGCGCCTGGATGTCGCTCCACTGCCCGGCGAGCCAGTCGACCGCCAGCGCGCTCACGCGATTCGTCTCGCAGTGGAAGAGCGGGATCCTGTAGCGGGAGTAGTATTCCGCCGCCAATAGCCTGAAGCCGATGCCCTTGTGCGCTGTCGTGGACCTTCCCGTCGACGATACGCGGTGTTCGCAGGTAGGGTAGTAATCCAGGCCCAGCCAGCGCTGACCTACGCCGCGCTTCTCACGGAAGAAGCTCAGATCATTGGAAGTCACACCGTGCTGGTTCAGGAATCCGGCCATCCCCGGTGCCAGGTCCCGTCCCAAAGTCAGATCCAGCGACAGATGCTTGAACGCGTTCTCTCGCTGTGCTCGGCCTTCCGCCTTCTTGCCCGCCGCGTGGAAGTGCTCGATCGACTCGCTCTGGACGATGATGGCATCCGGCCTCTCGCTCAGAATCGCCTCGACCGCGAGCTCGTGCCCCATGCACATGTTGCGGATTGCTCGCGCAAACGCACCTTCGTCTGCCAGGGACTCGTTCCAGAACCCGCGCAGGGCCGAGAAGCTCGCGCAGATGAATATCTCGTTGACCGGGGTGTAGTAGCGAACCCACGGGTACCGTCGCGCGAATGCGCGCGCGTATTCGGCAAACAAAACCGGAAACGCGGGATCCTGAAAGCCTCCGAGCCAGTCCGGAACGCCGAAGTGGCAGAGGTCGGCAATGAGCTCTATCCCACTATCGCGGAGGGCGTGGATGGGCTCGTCGGCAGTGCTCCAATCGAAACGGTCGGCTGCGACGTGGGTCTTGTAGTAGGCCGGACCGTAGCGCAACGCCGAAATGCCGAGCTCCCGCACGAGTCCAAAATCTTCACGCCAACGCTCGTAGTGCCCGCACTTCTCCATCTCGTCAATGCGTCGACCGTTCGGCAGCACGGGGTAACTGTTTTCGATGCCTGTCGAAAACAAGAAAGGACGTTGCATGGATGCGATGGATATGGGTTACTGATGAGTGGGCTAGACCCTCTCATCAGACTGTTTCGATGTTTTAGTACTCCTCTATTGGACGATTTGCGCGCAGTCTCGTTAACAAACCATGATCGAAGCGTACGTTAACAACACTGTCCGCGAGCTTACCGTCAGCGCGGGAGACCCGCCGTGCGAAGGAGTGGATCGGAGTCAAGTTGCCGCTTCTTTCCGCGACCGAAGGCCGCGACTCGCGTCACAGTATCACGGACGGCGTCCTGGATGCGGTCGAACTGGCGCGCCGAGATCAGTTCCGCTGGCGCCACCCA
>JALYKQ010000040.1 GCA_030774675.1 Gemmatimonadota bacterium
GCGTGGATGTCGGAGAGGAGCGCGTATCGCATCAGGCGCGAGACGCAGTTGCGGCGATCCGACGCGTCATGACTGCCGCGGTGTCAGGGCACGCGCCCTGAAACTCAGCCGATGCCTTCGCTGCCGGCGGCACTGCCGCGCGGGTCGTGCGCACAAAGCCAAATCGCGGAAAGTAGTCCTCGGCTGTGGTCGTCAGGAGGAACAGCTCTTCAATTCCGTCCTTTTCAGCCCGCTCGAGAACTCTTTCGACGAGCCTGCGGCCTACACCAGCTCCACGATGCTCGGGGGACACGACTGCCGAGCGAAGGAGAGCAACGGAACCAAATTTTTCCAGTCCGATCGCGCCCGTAATCTCGCCTTCGTTCTCCGCAACGACAAAGCTGGAGAAATTCTCCTTCACCCCATCGAGCGGGAGATTGCTCGCCGAGAGCAGGCGCTCCACTGCATCAAGGTCCCGATTTGTCGCTTCCCTGATTTTCACTTCAGCCTCCACAGCAGTCCGGTCCGCAGCAGGTCCTGGCCGGCTTCGTCGCGCGCACGAACGCACCCATGAACTTTCCATCGATCTCTAATGCGAGCTCGATTGCATCCAGCCCGCTGCCGGCAAGAAACGCTGCCGCATCTTCAGCTTTATACACTCGCGTTGGCTCGATCGAGGGTCGCTCGAATCCGACATCACGCAAGAGATCCAGGAACTCCTGCTCCTCGAGCGCGCCGGCCACGCAGCCGATCCACAGTTCCATGTTCGTCTTCACGGCTGCCGGAACGTGGCCGCGCACGACGACATCGGATACGGCGAATCTGCCGCCAGGCTTGAGCACACGGAAGGCTTCGCTGAGCGCCTTCCGCTTGTCGCCCGAGAGGTTGATGACGCAGTTCGAGATGATGACATCAACAGAGGTGTCGGGGAGTGGGATTTGCTCGATCTCTCCCTTGAGGAACTCGACATTGTCAGCGCCAGCACGGCGCTTGTTGTCGTTGGCCAGTGCAAGCATCTCGTCGGTCATGTCGAGACCGTAAGCTTTGCCAGTCGGACCAACGCGCTTCGCCGACAGCAGAACATCGGTGCCGCCCCCCGAGCCGAGGTCGAGAACAGTTTCGCCTTCATTGAGCTCGACCAATGCGGTCGGATTGCCGCAGCCGAGGGAGGCAAGGACGGCCTCGGCAGGGATTCCCGCCTTCTGGCCCTCGTCATAAAGGTCGGAAGTGATCGGATCCCAGGCGTCGGTGGTGGCGCCACAGCAAGCGCTCGATCCGCAACACGGTGCGGCAGTTCCACCTTTACTGACCCGCAATGCAGCCTGACCGTACTTCTCCTTTACCGTGGCTTTGAGTGTCGAGTCCTGACTAGTCATCTATCTATCCCCTCCCAACAATATTTGTTGATGCTTTGGTGAAAAAAAGGTCAGGCGCAGCATTCAGCGGAACGCTTGAGCGCGCGCGGCTTCATCGTCGAGACGAGGGTCTCCATCTCCTCAAAGGCCTCGGCGTCCAACTCGTAGTAAACCCAGCGTCCATCCTTTCGATCGCGGACGATCCCAGCGTCTTTGAGAACGCGGAGATGGAACGACAGCCGTGATTGAGCGGCGTCGAGCGTGTCGGTGAGCTCGCACACGCAGCTCTCTCCTTTACGGAGCAGCTCGATGATCTCGAGCCTAGTCTCGTCGGAGAGGGCGTGAAAGAGCTCGATTGCGCGCTCGGTTCGCAAGTGTGTTGCTACGGGCATGGGATTAATATATCAAGAAATTTTGGTATGTCAATATCAGGGATTTACGTCGACCCTGCGGGGTCGAAGGGCTACCCCAAGGGCCGTGACCGATAAGGCCAACGCGATGATCGAGATATAAAGGGAGGTGCGCGAGACCTTAATCGGCGGAGGTGGGGCGGCCTCGCTCAATAGTGTGGTTGAGAGCGAGCTGTCCCGCTCAGGTCAGCAGCATGTGTCGTGCTCATTGGGTTGCCGTCGTAATCCGTGCACTCCTTCTCTCGCGATGATTGGCACCATTGCAAGAGCCGCGACCGGATCAGCCCACCACCAACCCAGGAGGGCATTGAGCGCCACTCCTCCAAGCGCGATCACGGACAGGTACGCGCAGAGGGAAGTCTGTTTCGCCTCAGCCTCGAGTGCGGTGCTCTGCATTCTGAGCGCGACCCGGCGTTTTGCCCATGCCAGAGCGGGCATCACGATGGCGGAAAGAGCGAGCACAAAGAGGCCGAACCAGCTCCGATCCGGTTCTTCCGCCAGAACGAGCGATTTAATGCCATCAACCGTGACGTAAGCGGCCAGCGCAACGAAGCACCAGCCCACTATTCGGAGAGTCAACAGCTCAGATCCAGCACGCCTCGAAAGGTCTGCATCAGTACGAAATCGCCACTGTGCTGCAACACTGGCGATGACCTCGATCACGCTGTCGATCCCGAACCCGACAAGAGCTACGCTTCCGGATAACAAACCCGCGATAAGAGAGCCGATCGCTTCCAGGCTGTTGTAACCGATAGTCGCGTAGCTAAGCAGTATCCCCCGCCGAACGGTCAGATGCCTCGCCGCTACCAACTCTCCTGTTCCAGTCATGTCGTGCTAGAAGTGATAAAAGCCCGATAGCAGTAATGCGTGCATGTCGTGAACCACCCCTGTGCCGAACACCACGCTCGCTCCGAACATGAGCTTCCTGGTCCTGAATGGGTACACTTTGAAGCCCGGCGCCACAAAAGTCTGCTGAGACCCTGACTCTGGCCCGATCAGCGCGCGCGCCGTCGTTACCTCGATCAGTCCTTCCAGCCGCGGCTGAATCTGATACAGCGCCGAAAAGTCGAAGGTCAAGTCACGCTCGGCCTCTTCACCGGCGCGGCGGCGGAAGGTCGAAGACAGCGTGGCAAATCCAACCAACTCGAGTGCGTCGCGTTTGTAACCCGCATCGATGAAGGGTTCGAGATCAACCAGGTGCGAGCTGCCGATTCCTTTCGTGTCACTTCCTGTCGGAAGCGCTGCCGACAAACCCCCTCCGAGGAGCAGTCCGTGTTCACCGAAGGCCAGGCTCGCAGCCTTGAGTGACAGCTCGATATTGCCAAGTCCGCTTGCTCGTTCCGCCGCGGGTGCGGTTCTGGAGATGAAGGGGGTCACAATGGCGAGGCTGACACTGTGATTGAAAGAGTACTCGCCTTCGAGACGAAACACGTTCTCGCGAACGCCCGTCACGTCGCTCGTATGGAGTCCCAGATAGTCTAACCTGAGCTTGGTGTCCGGGCTCGGGGATTCCGTGACGAGTGGATGCGAGAAATGGAGGTGGTCGTGATCGTGATCGTCCTCATGTTCCTGAGCGTGCATTCCAGCCAACGGCGCGAGGAAAAACGTGGTAACGAGGAGCAAACGACGCGAATACGCGCCGTAAAGCTCCGAACCGGACAGGTTCGGTTTCGACATGAATGCATCTCCAATTTTGTGAAGGACGCTCAGCCGTGTGCGAGCGTGTGGTCAGCGTTGAGTCAGACCTGGAGACGCTGGGGAGGACCGGTTGCGAGCGGAAGAAGGCGGGTCGCAGAGGCAAAATCGGATCGTCCCTTCGCGATTGTCGCTGGCGCTATTGCACTCGAAGGTTCCCGCACAAGCGCTCGTGCAGGGAGACCCATAACCGCACCCGCCCGTCCACACTCACCTGAGCAGCTGCAACCGCGTGCCGAGTTCCCATGGTGTGAATCACGGTGATGTTCGGCACTCTGGTGATGCGTGCCAGCCACGGCGTCTGGTTGACCATGGGTCGTCGCTCCACCGGAGCGATGCATCGGGCAGGGTACTACGGCAGCCGTCGCGCCACTCAACACCGCGATCCACGGCGCGAGCAGAACTACGATAAGGGGGATGGCGAGTAGCCGGCGCATCACGCCCGTCAATCTATAGCTCGCGGCTCAAGGCGAAATACCCGTCAGGAACCCCGTCACGAGGAGAATCAAAAATCCGACACTCAGCTCCAGGGCCGCAGAGCGCCTGAGCCGCGTGGGTCCCACCTCGGTCACAAGTTGCGGCTGCACTCGACGAAAGTTGTACGCTCCGATCGTAAGCGTGATTACAACGAGGAGCACCTTGACGAGCAGCATCTGCCCGTACGCTGTTTGCCACAGAGCCGAAAAGGTTTCCAGGTGAACCCACGATGCGATCAGCCCGCTGGTAACAACTACGGCAGCCGCTGCTAACGCTGTCGGCGAAAAAGAATTTACGAGTGATGCAATCGATGACCAACGCTCGACTCCATCTAGGGTCAGCGAGAGATGAACGCCAATAACCATTATGGCGAACAGGCTTCCGAGCCAGCTCGCGCCGCCCAGGACGTGGAGAAAGTCGGTGGCAATCATCAGGGAAGTGAACTTCGGACTCGCTGCTGCGTGGCCGGCTAGAGCTGGCGTCGCGGCGAGTATGATGGCCGCGATCGTAGCTACCAGCCAGGCGCCCCGAAGCTGCCGCACGGCGAGAGCAAAGGATACAAGCGCGAGGAGAGCGGCTCCGAGCTCGAGCCGGAGAGCGAATCCCCACCGGGTGTGCATAGCCATGTCGGTCATGCTCATTGTGCGCATGTCCGGTATCGCGTTCATCATGCGGGCCTCGAGAAAAAGTCTTGCAAGTGCGGTAATGATCACAAGCGCACTTGCGGCCAGCCCAAGGGCAGCTGCGCGTGATTCCATCCGTGCTCTCAACTCCAGGCTGATTCCACGCGCTCGTGAGAGAATGAGCGTCCGAAACACAATCGTGCCGATCAGGGCAAGAAGACCGACAAACGTAAAAGTGCGTGCCAGCGAATTGCTTAGCGAGGAAGCAGCGTTGGCTTCTGCCCCATTATCGCTGCCTGTCGAGGAGGCGGCCGGCGTATTTCCGGAATCAATTGCGTCCGCAACAGTTCCAACCTGTGCGGACCCATTTCCTGGGAGAGTTGCTTTCGTCAAAACGATGAAGCTGAAAGTACCGTGCGAAGGATGACCGTCGGACCCTGCTGTTCGCCACGCGACCGTGTATCGTCCGGGAGGGAGCGGCTGGGAAACCCGGGCCGAAACCGCGAGCGGGTTACGAGGGTCGTTCTGCGGTGGGCCCAATGCGAACTCGTTCCCATTGGCGTCCTTCATCGATACGACGGTCATCGAAAGCTCTGGTTGCTCGGAGAACCAAAGCCGAATCCATTGGGGCGAGCTCGTTACTGCGGATCCCGCTGCCGGCTCACTGCGTTTCAGATGGGCGTGCGCCCACGCACGCGTCGGAGACAGGACTGTTGCGAGCGCGATAGCCAACCAAAGTCTTCTATTCTTGGTCATGCTTCATTTGCATCCCGCCCATATCGCTCATGCGTATTGCGGATCGACTTGAATGAAAGGGGCGTAGTCGCACGAAGACGAAGCTACCCCTTGGATTTCTGGATCCGTAGTATGGCTCCAGAGAAGCCGGAACGAAATTGAGACTCCCGGCCGCGCCGATGCCAATTGTGGCCCAATGGCTTCTCGCAACTTCTCTGATGTAACCCAACTGTAATGTGCCGACGCTGAATCTCTGGCCTGAGGGAAACCCGGGAAGGACCGCGCCATTCCGTGTCACTACAGGATTGTCCACGACGAGATCCTCGGCGCTCTTCTGCACAACTTCGGTTCGTCCGAATAGGGTATTGTGTTTGTCGAGAATCGCTTCGCTCTCGGCGAGAAATCCGTTCGACCAACTCGATTGGCCGCTGTGCTTGTTCGCGCCCCAGATGAAGGCGCTCGCCCATTGCCCGTCGGCACCCAATCGAGCTCCATGAAGAGCGGAAGCAGTAATGCGGTGCATTGACTCATCGGGATTCAATGATTCGGGACTCTTCAGATAGCCGTACCCTGCAGCGACACTCCAATGTGCAGTCGGATTGACGGTCAACCGACCGGAGTAGGAGTCGAGCTTGATCGGATCGAAATTCCATCGATTCTCATCCGGTTCCCGACCATTGAACACGGATCCCTCGAGCTGCCATTTCCGGGAATAAAGTCCTCCGGTCACAACTCCGAAGCTGACGTGTGTCGCGTCCTGCCAATGATGGCTGAGCGGCGCGGTCGGATTGTCCATCGCTGAGGGACGGTGCATGAACGCGACTGGACCAAGCGCTGGCTCGCCCGAGGGCGCAGTGTAAATGCTCCATGCCAATCCTTTGGTGACCTCGCGTTGATAGAGAGCGCCGAGCTCCATCCAGAAATCGTGTGGATGCTGGCGGTCGTGCAAAGGCTCGCCTTTGTAGGTCTCTCCAGTCTGGAGCAACAGCGGATAGCCACGGTTGCTAACCGTCCACGGATCCAGGCTGAGCATCGTCCGAGCCTGGAAGCGACCACCAGCGAAGTCGTGGGTAGCCATCAGCATTCCCCAGTTCAATGAGCCGAACTGGTCGTCACCACGCTCGCCGCTCTGCTTGTCGTATTGCGCGAAAATGAATCCGTGCGCCATCAGCATCCAGTCGCCGAGCATTCGTCTGCGCGACGGGAGGGTGACCGCGTCGGGAATCCAGGTGGTTCCCGAACCCATCCTGTCCATGCTCACCCCCGCCGGACCGATCATCATATCCTCGGCTGAGTGATGTTTCATGCCGGGGATCGCCATTGTCATGGGTGCCGAGTCTGTTGGCTTGGACGGCATCTCCATCCCGGCCATGCCAGGCATCTTCATTGAATCGATCTTCGCTGGCGCAGGTTGCATCTTCATCCCGGGCATTTGCAGGTGAGCTGAATCAGTGATAGCCGGTGCGGATTTCTTGCCGCCTTTCCCCTTTGTCTTGCCAGCGACAGGCTTTTTGGCCTTGGTGGTTTTGGAGGTCGTTTTTTTCTTCTTCTGAGTCTTTTTGCCCATCGGCATGTTCATGGGCATTTGCATCGTACCTTTTTTGTGGGCCGTGTCCTGCGCGGCGGTTTGGGCCGCGAGTGGCTCCTCAGCGATCGCAAGTGAGAGAGCGAGCGCCAAACAAAGGCCACTCGCGATCCAGCGTGATGACGAAACCATTTTCCATCCGAAGTGAGCGATTTAGCCGCTGTGAGGAAATCGCAGACGGCGATGTTGGCTCGCACGGAGTGGTCACGCTGCGAACCGCGAGCACCAGCGGGCGCTCTATGCCTTCGGAGGCGGGGGTTCGGGAGCCGCTATGCGGCTGAGTGGCTGGGTGAAATAGGAGGGAGGAACAATCTGAGCCACAATCGGAAACGCAGTTGAGGAGGTGCTGGCGTTAATCGCGATTGTTGCGCTGCACGAGGTCATCGCGACACAGCAGGGAATTGCCGGCGACTTGCATGGGTTCGTCTGCGCCCCCTTCTGGGCGGGCAACTCGTGATGAGCGCCGTTCTGGTGCGCCATCGCTACAGCTGACGCGGAAGAGCTGTTGCGCGAATGATCGCTACAAGGCGTGTCAACTGCTCCTACGGTGAGGTAGAGCGCGCAGATTCCGGTTACGATTCCTATAAGACGGCGCACGTCGGTCTGATTTTATCGTAAGATTGTGGCTGATGTGACACTGTCTCTCGACGCAAGTTCCAGTCCGACCTGAGTTGAATGATCCTTCAACCGATTGACTTCGTTGTCTACGCGTGGCTGATCATTGCCGTGTTGTCGGCGATCTACGTCGCCTACGATCAGTTTCGCTACAATCCCGAAGCGCCGGTGATGAAATGGGGCTTCGTGCTGGTGACTCTATACATGGGCCCCATTGGCCTGCTGCTCTACGTAATGGCCGACAAGGAGCCCGCGCCGGGCACCCACGAGCGCTTCGTTCAGCCGCTTTGGAAACAGGGAGTTGGCTCAACTGTGCACTGCATCGCTGGTGACGCGACCGGTATCATTCTCGCCGCAGTCGTCACGGCGCTGCTTGGCTTTCCAATGTGGATCGACGTGATTGTCGAGTACGTTTTCGGATTCCTGCTCGGCCTTCTCATTTTTCAGGCACTGTTCATGCGCGACATGATGGGTGGCAGCTACAGCCAGAATGTCCGGCGCAGCTTTCTGCCCGAGCTGCTCTCCATGAACATGATGATGGCCGGCATGGCGCCCGTCATGATCATGCTGATGATGGGTCGGGACATGCGCGCAATGTGGCCGACCGAACCTCTGTTCTGGTTCGTCATGTCGCTTGGCGTCACCGTCGGCTTCATTATCGCGTATCCAGTGAATGTCTGGCTCGTGGCGAGAGGCATGAAGCATGGGCTGATGACCGTCCGGGTTGCCGAAAAAGAAAGCTCCCACCATTCACATTCTCATGATCAACATTCCGCGCACGGTGCGGGAGGGCGGAAGCACGACAAGCACGAGGCTGTCCACGAACAGGTAACGCGGCCTCAGATCATTGCTCTAACTGGGGTCACGCTGCTTGCGCTGTTGGCCGGGATGTTCGTACCCGCAGCCTTCGTCAATCTCGGCGTCCGGGCAGAAGAAGTGAGGAGTGTAATAATGCCCCCCGGCATGATCATGACGCCGGGGACTCCGGCCGACGCAATGCGGGACATGGCGGCGGTCGATCCCCGCCGCATTGGCTACGCTGCTCCCGCAACCGCGAGAGGCGACCAAATGCTTGTGCCTCGGCTAGAGAACGGTGTGAAGGTGTTCGATCTCGACGCGTCCGTCATTCGGTGGAACATTTTGCCGCGCGTGCAGGTGGCAGCCTATGCGATCAACCGGGAAGTGCCCGGTCCACGAATCGAACTCACTGAAGGCGATCACGTTAGAATCAATTTCACGAACCATCTACCCGAGCCAGCGACGATGCATTGGCATGGACTGGTGGTACCCAATCGAATGGACGGTCCGGGGTACATCACCCAGGATCCAGTGCCACCCGGTGGGCGGTATGTATATGAATACGTCGTGCAACAGGCTGGAACGTACTTCTATCACTCGCACACGCGACCCGATCGCCAACAGGCGCTCGGCCTTTACGGCGCTCTGATCATCCATCCGAGGGATTCCGCTGCCGATCCGAAGGCCACCTACGATTACGTAGTGCAGCTCCAGGAGTGGCTCAATCGAGATGGCTTGACCTATCCGGCGATGCTGATGGAAGGCGGCCTTCCAAACTACTTCACCATCAACGGCAAGGCGTATCCTGCGACGGATACGCTGCGGATGAAGGTAGGGGAGACCATCAAGTTCCGTTTCATCGGGACGAACAACAACTTCATCCACCCGATGCACATGCACGGCGGCCCTTTCACGGTAGTGGCTCGCGACGGCGTTCCACTGCCGGCTGCCGCAAGATTTCAGGCGGATGTAATCAACGTAGGTCCGGGACAACGCTATGACGTCATCTGGCCGGCAAGAGAACCGGGCAAATGGATCCTGCACTGCCACATTCCTCACCACACTCTCAATAACAACGTTGAAGAAAAAGGCGCGGGTGGACTGACGGTGCTGGTCGAGGTAAGCCCTTAGGCAACATTGGCTACGCCCGAAGTGCAGCCGCCAAGACTCCTTTCAGGGAACATCAATGCTTTCGCGGATAACAGTACCGCTGCTCGCCGTAGGAATCATCTCGCTGGGCTCTCCCGGAGTATTGGTGGGTCTCGTACCGGCTCAACGACAGATGGGCCGGAGTACTTCCGCATGCCGACTGGCGGACTCGGCTGCGGTGGTTCGTGTCGCGCGCCGCTTTCACGAGATCCTGTCGACCGGCGATACCGCAGGAATAAAAGCGCTCCTGGCTCCCGACCTGAGAGTCATCGAAGGCGGCACCGTCGAAAATCGACAGGAATATCTTTCCCATCACCTTGCCGCCGACATCGAGTTCACCAAGGCCATAAAGGAGGAAAGAACCTCGTTCTCGTACAGCTGCGAGGGGAATATCGCCTGGCTCGTGTCGACATCGAATTCGACCGGCAATTTTGGCGGCCGCGACATCAACAGTGCAGGTGCAGAGCTGATGCTGCTGAGCCGGGCTCCGGGAGGCTGGAAGATCCGGGCGCTACACTGGTCGTCGGCGAGACGCCAATCGCGTTAAACCCAGGAATAATGCTATGGCTGACTTGGAAGAACGAACACCACGCTGGGTGTACGTGTTTGGGGTTATCGCTCTGGTCCTGGTCGTTCTGTTTGTAATCCTACACCTGACCGGCCATGGCCTCGGGGGCCACACACCGTCATGATCATGACACCCCGCCTTCGGAAGCTTGCGCTCACCGCGCATGTCACTTCCTCCGTCGGCTGGCTTGGCGCGGTCGCCGGCTTCCTGGCTCTCGCAGTGGCTGGCCTGACCAGCCATGATGCGCAGATCGTGCGTGCCGCCTACCTCGGGATGGAGTTGACCGCGTGGTTCGTCATCGTTCCGTTGAGTCTTGCTTCGCCGCTAACCGGGATTGTCATGTCACTGGGCACCACGTGGGGCTTGTTTCGTCACTACTGGGTCCTGGTGAAATTCCTCATGACGATCCTTGCCACCATAATCTTGCTTCTCCACCTGCAGCCAATTGGTCACCTGGCACGCGTGGTAGAAGAGACGACATTGTCGAGAGGCGAACTTGGTGGGCTGCGGGTCCAACTCGTTGCCAACGCAGGTGCGGCCTTGCTGGCGTTGCTTGTGACCACAACGCTGTCGGTGTACAAACCGCGGGGCCTGACTCCGTACGGGAGGCGTAAGCAGCAGGAGCAGCTTACGATCTCGCCGCCGTAGATGCGCGACCCCCCTCAACCCTAATCCTCATCCACGGATTCTGGCTAATACTCTGAATCAAACGGCCGGCGGTCCCGCTCTCAGGATGGCTCCCAGCGCGGCGACCAGAGTGAGCTCGCTGTCTGGCACCCACTCAACGACCCAGCGCACCATTTTCTGGAACCACTCGCAATCGACAGTTCCGCGCTCAACGGCGCTTGCGCGCTCACGCCTCAGCTCCTGCTCGAGTCTCTCCAGCTGGGGTCGCGCAGAGTCACCATTCGCGCTGCTAACGTCGGCGCGAAGGAGGCGCGCAACCTGAGCGAGAGCAGTATCGAAGGCCCTTTCCAACTCTGCAGGCATTTTCAAATCTCCCTCGCAGGCTGCTGCCACCGCTAGCTCCGCCAGAGAAAACAGGCAGACAAGAAACGCCGCAGGGTGCTGTGACCATCCCGGGAAACTCTTGTGTAAGTAAGTGACTACTTGCATTCGGGGGCTAGCCCGAATAATATCCGCTTCATGAATCGCAGAGACGAAATTCTTGCCGCAGCCGCCGAAGTATTCGCGCAGCACGGCTTCCGCGGCTCAACCACCCGTCGCATCGCCGACGCGGCGGGCGTCAACGAGATCACGATCTTCCGTCAGTTCGGTTCCAAGGAAGCTCTGCTCCGCGAGGCCATGAAGCACATGACCGAGTCGGCCGGTCTGGCGGGGCTTCCCGAGATTCCGGCCGACCCGGAACGCGAGCTGACCGGGTGGAGCGAGTCGTTCATACAGCATTTGAGACTTCGTAGCTCGATCATCCGTAAGACCATGAGCGAGACCGAAGAGCGACCCGAAATGCGTGAATGTGCCAGCTTCGTCCCCACCCAGGCTTCGAACGAGCTATGCAAGTACCTCGTCGCTCTCAGACGGCAAGGTCGGACATCGGAAAAGTTCGACCCCAAAACCGCGTCGGCGATGCTCATGGGGGCGATTTTCGCTGACGCGATGGGGCGCGAGATAATGCCCGATGTGTACCCGCAGCCCCAGGAAAAGGCGGCGCATATGTACACAGTCCTGCTTCTTCGCGCCCTTGGTGTTGAAACAGGGTCCCGCCGAACGACATCCAAGCAGACGAAACGAACGAAACAACTTTCAGCCTGAACAGTGTCTTCAAGAAAGAATCAAAAGCGTGGCCGTATCACGGCCAAAATCATAGGAGCGGTCTTCGCCGCCCTCGTCTTCGTCGCGACAGCGATGAGAGCGCAGGTAGCGCCACCGCCATCGGGTTTGCAAACCGGCGCAATCTCGCTCGACGAGGCTGTTCGGAGGGCCGAGGCGCAGAGTGAGGCCATTCGCATCGCTCGCGCGGGGGTACAGCGCGCCGAGGGACAGCAGTACCAGGCGCGGAGCCTGAGGCTGCCGCAGCTCGGTGCATCTGCCAGCTACACCCGCACTCTGGCGTCACAGTTCTCGAGCGCCGGAGGCTCGCCTGCGGTCGATACGACGAAGCCGACACCGCCGCCAGCTCCGTGCGATCAATATCTTCTCGACGCAACAGCCACGACCGTGGAGCGGCTGGCGGGACTCGAAGACGCCAGTCGCTGCGCCCTTGGAAGTAATCCGTTCTCCTCGTTCGGCAGCCTCGGGTTCGGAGCCAAGAATCAGTACAACGCCGGTCTCTCGTTCTCCCAGAACCTTTTCGCTGGTGGACGGATCTCCGGGCAGAACGCTGTCGCGAATTCGAGTCGTCGCTCTGCCGACATTGAGCTGACCGCGCAGCGGGCACAGCTTCGGCTCGACGTGACGCAGGCGTACTTCGATGCCGCCCTCGCCGACCGGCTGGTCGCGCTCGCCGAATCCTCCGCCGTCCAGACGGACAAAGTGCTGAAGCAGACCCAGCTCGCGCGCACGGTTGGCAACGTATCCGAGTTCGAGCTGCTTCGCGCTCAAGTATCCAGTGCGAACCAGCGCCCAATCGTGATCCAACGGCAGAGCGATCGTGAGGTCGCCTATCTCCGATTGAAGCAGCTCCTGAATCTTCCGCTCGACAATCCGATCCAGCTGACCACCGTGGTTGACGATCCGGCGGCGA
>JALYKQ010000041.1 GCA_030774675.1 Gemmatimonadota bacterium
TAAAGCATCCAGAGGGCGAGCGGAAACAAGGCGCTGACGAACAACTTGCCATCGTGACCCGGCGAGACGTAGGACGCGATCTGGCCGCTCATCATGTAGGCGATTCCGCCAATGAGGGAGCCGTAAAAGCTGTAGCCGAGCGCGCGCAGGAATCCGAAGGTGAAGAGACCGGACAGGAAGATGTGGATGATGAAACCCCAAGTCATCGCCGCATCTGTCGGCATCACCATCCGAAGCAAAAAGGTCGGGTAGAAGACGTCGCCGTGCATCGCGGCGATGTACGGCATGCCGCCGAACAGGTACGGATTCCAGAGCGGAAAGTGTCCCGTGGCTCTGAGGGTGCTCGCAGCAAAGTCGCGAAAGGCGTAGCCGGCGATGTACTGATCGCTGTGGGGGTTGACGAGGAACCGCCCCGCTAGAGCCGGATATGCGAGTGACAATGTGCAGAGCGCGTAAACGAACGACGCCCAGCCGAACGCAAAACGCGGCGCCGGAAGCGCCGCGGGAGTATTAGCGGAGTCTAGGATCTGCCGGGACTTCTCTCGAGCCTGCGCCATTTGGGATCAGTGTGATAAAGACTTTCTGCGTGCGCCTGCGGCGATATACAGCCCGCTTGGTACCAGCTCGACGATTGTAAGCCACAACCGCGCCGCGATCGCGACGAGCGCGGCATCCACTTCATTTGCGAGCCCCAGCTGCGTCATGAAGGCGGCGAGCGTGAACTCTCTCACTCCCAGACCGGCCGGCGCTATCGGCGAGATGAAACCAAGGATGTACGCAGCGGTGAAAACTGCGACGTACGAGGAGATTTCGCCAGGCGCGGCACCAAGCAGGCCGCGCACGAACAGCCGGAATGCCAGTCCATAGAACAGCCACGACAGCGTACTCGCCACCGCCGCTGTCCAGATGCTCGTGGCGGGTACCGACGGCGGCGCTATGTCCCTGCCGATCAACGTGCTTACCCAGACGGCCAAAGGAGGCAGAAACCTCGGCGCACTGAGCAGAACGATCGCGAGTACGGCGACGGCGGCGCCGACAAGCAAAGGCTGGCCGAGCAGCTTGGCACCGGTCACCATAACTATCGCGGTGCCGGTGGCGAGACTCACCATCTGCATGATCACGGATGATCCGGCGGCCGCGATGGCCGATAGCCCGCGCTTTCTCGCCATGACACCCATGGCGGTCAGCGACCAGATATTTCCCGGGACGTATTTGCCGAGATTGGACAGGAACCAGATTCGCGCCGCCTGGATGAACGGCAGATGGGAATCCCAAGCTCCGAGCACTCGCCGCCATCCTTCGATCAGAAGCACGTAGGTCAACAGCACCAGCGCGGTCGCCGCACCGATCCATTGCCAACCGAATTGGATGTGGGTGAGTCTTGATCCGACTTTGTCCCATTGAGTCGCGAGCGAGCGGGTCGCGAAGAAGAGTACCGCCGCGGCGAACACCCACTGCCCGACCCGGAAGAGATTACGACGCGTCAGCGTCAAGAACCTGTCGGTAGATCTCGGCGTAGCGACGCGCGACCGATTCAGGCGCGAAGGCAGAGAGTGCGTAGAGGCGCCCTGCCCTGCCTAGATCACTGCCGTGTCCGTCGCGGGCGAGCAAGTCATCCAGCGCGCCGGCAAGAGCGGCCCGGTCGCCCGGTTTCACGAGAAGCCCGGTCTTGTTGTGCTGAATCACGTCGCGCAATCCGCCGGAATCGAAGGCGACGACGGGAGTCTCGCAGAGGAGCGCCTCCACCGCAACGAGCCCCAGGCCTTCGTCGATGGAGGGAACGACGACGGCAGCAGCCCCCTGATAGAGCGGCGGCAGATCTGATTGGGAGAGCTGCCCATGCCAACGAATACGTGACCCTACCCCTAGTTGTTGCCCGAGTTGCTCGAGTGAAGACCGGCTTGGCCCATCGCCGACAATGTCCAGCGACGCCTCTGACTTCATCGAGGCCAGAGCTTGTAGAAGGTGTTCGACTCCTTTTTGCGGCGTCAGCCTGCCCACAAAAAGAAGCCGTCGGCCATCACGCGAGCTGCCGGGGGCGAACAGGTCCGTTGCCACCGGCATTGGCGCGACGACTGGGTGCACTCCCGGGACCAGCGCCTCCGTCTCTTCCTTGAGCCAATGGGAAACCGTGGTGACGGCGGCCGAATGTTTGAGGACGTGTGAGAACATGGGCTTCGCCACCCCAACGGTCCGTGCGAGGCGCACGTCGGTCCCGTGTAGAGTCGTGACGAGAGGTACGTGCGCGAGACCACTGACCCAGGTTCCGACGACGCCATTCGGAAACCACCAGTGAGCGTGCACTACCTGCGGCTCAAAGCTTCGCCTGGCTCGAACCGCATGCACGAAATCGGAGCCGAGAAATCCCACCAGGGCGAGCTTCGCGCTCCACGACGAAGCGACGTCATTCGCCATGTTACCGGTGTACGCCAGCTTCTCGTAGCGCCGTGGCGCATATCTGAAGCGCTCGACACTCACGCCCTCTATCTCTGCTGAAGCCGGCACGCCAGCTGAAGCTGGGGCTACGACGCGAACGTAGATCTCTTCGGCCCGCAGAGCGACGGCCAATCGAAGAATGAACGAGCCCGCGGCATCTCCTTCCGATCGCGGGAACGAGTGCGTGAGAAACAGGACGTTCATTGGCTCAGGAATTCGAGGGCGTGTCGCGTTCCTGAGAGAAATCCTCGAGCCGTGCGCGGAGCTGGCTCAGCTCGGCACGCTGCGCCGCGATGAGCTCCCCGATCAAACCCGTCGCGAAGAACACGCTTCCGACCGTGAGACACGTCTCGACCAGATTGATCAGAGGCCGGAAACCGACGCCGCCGATTACCCGCCAAAGTATGGCGATGATGCCGACTACCATGCCGATCACGAATAGCGCCGCTCCGAGCATCCCGAACAGCAGGAGCGGCTTGCGGGCGAAGCGAAGCTCGAACCACACCGCTAGCATGTCGAGCGCACCAACGGGAATGCGACCTATCCCGAACTTGGAAGTCCCCGCATTTCTCGGGTATAGCGGCACCGCGATTTCGGAAACGGAGAATCCATCCGCTGCTGCCATTACCACCATGTAGCGATGCCAGTCAGGGCGATTTGGAAGCGCATCCATGACCTCGCGCCGGTAGGCCTTCACCGAATTGAGATCGCGCACATTGACCTTGAACAGGGAGCGGCTCAGCCTGTTGTAAATCCCGGACACGAAACGCTTCTCGTACTTCCCTTCCTTGTAGCCGGCGACGATGTCCGATTCGCCGGCGACGATCGGTGCGACCAGGCGCGGTATATCTTCCGGCTTGTACTGTAGATCGGCGGGATAGAAAACGAGAATGCCCCCGCGCGAATGCAGGTATCCGGTGCGGAGCGCGTCGGCGATTCCGCGCCTCACTCCGTGTCTCACCGGCCTCAGGAACGGATACTGCGCTGCGAGATGCTGAAGAACACTCCAGGAGTCGTCGACCGAACCATCGTCAATGACGATTATCTCGTAGCGATGCGGCGAAGACGCGAAGGCCGCGCTGGCCTGCTCCATAAAGAGCGGGAGGTTTTCTGCCTCGTCCTTCGCCGGGACGAGAACGCTCACTTCCGGGCGGTTGGTCGCCGGCTGAAGACCAGTCGCCTTGAATCGCTGCCCCGGGTCTGTCTGGGGCACCGATGTCATACGCGTTTCCGCATGCGTGCGGAAAGCACGCCCAGCTGATCACGGTATTTTGCTACGGTCCTGCGGGCGATTTGAACGCCGCTCTCGCGCAGGATGTTGACGATTGCCTGATCGGTGAGCGGGTGTTTTGGATCCTCCTCTTGCACGAGCTTCTGGAGCTGCGCCTTGATGCCTCGCGCTGAGACGTCTTCGCCGTCGGAAGTGGCAAGGCCCGACGAGAAAAAGAACTTGAGCGGAAGGACGCCCCTTGGTGTCTGTACGAACTTCTCGTTGGTGACGCGACTCACGGTCGATTCGTGCATGTTGATGACCTCCGCGACCTCGCGGAGGGTCAGTGGCTTGAGGTACTGGATTCCCTTCTCGAAGAACTCGCGCTGACGCTCGACGATGTAGTTCATCACCTTGAGCATCGTCTGCCGGCGTTGCTCGATCGCCTGGATCATCCAGTTGGCGGAGTTGAGCTTGTTGGAAATGAATTCCTTGTTCTCGCCGTCGAACTTCTTCTTGTCGCGCGCGATCTCCTGATATGCTCTACTCAGCTTGAGTCGAGGCAGGTTTGCATCGTTGAGGAAGACGTGGTACCGGTCGTCGATCTTCTCGACGATCAGATCCGGGATTATGTAGTTGTCATCGCGGGACCCGTACTGAAGACCGGGCTTGGGGTCGAGCTTGGCTATCTCATCGGCTGCCTTCTGAACATCTGTGGCACTGATCCCGAAGCGCTTCGAGATCTCGCTCCACCGGTGGTTGATCAGCTCCTCGAAGCAGTCCCGGACCAGCCGGTACGGAACTGATTGCTCGAGCCCCGCTTCCCTGAGCTGCAAGAGGAGGCACTCGCGAAGGTCCTGCGCGCCAACTCCAGGCGGATCGAGAGTCTGAACGGTCGCCAGCATCCTCAGCCCTTCCTCGAGCGTGTAGAGTGGAAGATCGTCGGTGTCGCGGCCCGCTTCCTCGGCTGCCTTGGTTACGACCTCGTTGATCGCCCTGACGATATCTTCCACACCACACGCGAGATACCCGTCGTCGTTAATGTTGCCTATGAACTCGTCGGCCAGGAGGGTTTGCCGTGGTGTGAGCTCGAGAAGGCTCACCTGATCGCGCAGGTGGTCACTGAGATCGCGCGTGGCGACGGTGACCGGCTCGAAGTACTCGCGCTCCTCGTGCTCTTCCCTGCGACCTCCCGCGGTGTCGAAGCCATCGAGCAGGATCTCCTCCCAGTCGATTTCTCCTGTCCGCTCGTCCTCGGTTTCCGCCTGGGCCGACTCCGTGGCCTCGCCCTCCTGCTCTTCCTCCTCGTCCTCCTCTGCCTCGACAAGGTCGAGAAACGGGTTATTCAGAAGCTCCTGCTTGAGGTGCTGCTGGAGATCCAGCAACGGCATGTAGAGCAAATCCATCGCCTGATAAAGGCGGGGATTGATCTTGAGCTCCTGCCGGAGCTGAGTCGATTGATTGAGACCGGGCTTCACGAAGGGGTTACCTCGTCTCTCGTGCGAGAGAATCTTTCGCGGAGCCGCGCAGTGAGTGTTGGACCAAGATAGATGTCAGCCACAGTGTCGTCGAAAACGAGATCCCGGACGGTTCCGGAGACCTTAACCTGTCCATCGAACATAATGTAAGCACGATCGACGATGTCGAGAGTCTGCTCGACGTTGTGGTCGCTGATAAGGACGCCGATGCCCCGGTGACGAAGTCCAGCGACGATGGTTTGTATGTCGTGGACCGCGATGGGATCGACTCCCGCGAACGGCTCGTCGAGCATCATGAACTTGGGGGCGGTTACGAGGGCTCGGGTGATCTCGAGCCGCCGGCGCTCACCACCGGAAAGCGCGTACGCCTTGCTCTTGCGCAACCTCTTGATACTCAGCTCGTCCAGCAGCTTTTCGAGACGTTCCGAGCGCTCGGCCGCAGAAAGCGGGAGCGTCTCCAGAATTGCGAGGATATTGTCCTCGACCGAAAGCTTTCGAAAAATCGATGGCTCCTGCGACAGGTAACCGATTCCGCGACGCGCCCGCTCATACATAGGCAGCTTGGTGATATCCTCGCCGTCGAGAAGAATGCGTCCCGCCAACGGCTGGATGAGGCCGACGATGATATAGAAGGTCGTGGTCTTGCCAGCCCCATTGGGCCCGAGCAGGCCGACGATCTCACCCTGCTGGAGCCGGAGTGCGACGTCATTCACGACTCGCCGGCCGCGATAGATCTTGGTCAGTCCCTCCGCCTCGAGGACGCTGCCGCCGACCAGCATCGGGCGCGGAGGGGTGGACAGGGCGAGCCGCGAGTGCTCGCCCGTCTCCCGCATGGTTTCCGCAAACTCGCTGCGATTGGGTGCGATGTCCCTCCATAGACCGGGCGCAACCCGGACGGCTGCGGCATCGGTCTCCAGGTCGCCATCGAGGGGCAGAATGATCCCGGCCTCTGCCAGTCGCGGAAGACTCGAAGTCGCGAGATAGGCTCGAACCTCGTCCTGACCGAGCCTCCCCGCTTCGCGCTGGGCGTCGACACCTTTGGTCCTGAGCAGGCGCAGATAGTCGTTTCGATAATTGGCGGCGACATCTCGAATCCGGGCAACGCCGTTGTCATCGGCCGCGCGTACTATCGCATCCAGCGCGAATCCATCGAGTCGGTCGTTTTGGGAAGCACCGCCAAGGAGCGCACGTACGCTTTCGGGAAGGTTGTTGCTGTCGGTCATCGTCGAATGCCGGGTGGCTTTATCGCGGGGCGCACCGGTTGATTCGCGGGGGGAGTAGGCGCCTTTTCCGACGTCGCGGTAGCTGCGGGCTCGATCAGCACGCCTGTCGCCTTGTCGGTCACGGTCACGGTGCTGACTTTCCGGTCCGCGAAGAGGATGTCGATGATTCTTCCCCTGACGTAGTTGACTGTTGGCTGCGTTTGAGGTCCCTTCGAATTCTTCATCTGATAGAAGGACCTCGCGTTGCCTTCGGCGACTATCTCACGGATGCGTGGGCGGCTCGCTGTGTCGGTCCCGACCAGGGTGTCAAACTGTGCGACGATCGTATCGCCCCTCATCCAGTCCCGCTGGCTCGAGACTACGCCGGAGTCCGGATTGCTTTCGGCGTAGGCGTTACGCAGCGCGCGCACCTCGCGGACGCGTTGGCCAGGCATGATTGCGTCGATCGAGTCCGCGACGATCTCCCGCTCGGGAGAGACAGCGCGAGCGCGCCGCTTTCCCCACGCCATTACTCGCTGCAGCTGATTGGTCTGGATTCGCAAATCGACTGTATCGGCGACGAGCTCCAGATCCTGGCTGAGAGCATGCCCATTCGGCGTAGCGACCACGCGCTCCAGCTGTCGGTTCTTCGAGTAAACGTCGATCACGCCCCCCGTCAGAGTGAAGGTGCGGCTGCCTAATCCCTTTACCAGCGGCTCGCGCATGAGACGGGCGAAGTCGTTTCCGCTGTCCATGTACGCCGAATCGCCGGTCGCCAGCAGATCGGGTCGCGTGATTTGAACTCGTCCCGAGGCGTAAACGAGGCTGTCGCCCGCCATCGTTATCTGATTCGCGATGACGAGGGCCGTATCTGGCGGGCGGCCGCGCCCGGTCGTGTCCATCTGAACCAGCGTGACTGTTGGCCGTCCAGGCGCGAACATTCGGGTCATTGGCCGCTGTGGCGTGCTCCGGTAGTAGTCCGCGCTCGGGCCGCGTAAAGTGCTGCCGTTGGACATTACAGCCACGACGTCACCCTCGGCGTGAAGATGATCGTCGTTCTGGTAGTAGGTCATCGTCCGAGATGTGACGCTGGCTCGTGGCTCGGTGTAATGAACATTACCAACGAGAAAGAGTCTGCCCTGGGATTGGTAGTACTCCGCGCTGTCGGCGGTGAGCCTGTTGCCTTGACCGATGCACCGGGCAACGATACCGCGGCCCAGGAAAGTGACCTGTTGCCCGCTGGGGTCGGTGCGGATGTTGGCGACCGTATTCGTGCCCGTTGGGAATTCCAGGTCGCAACTGCGCGGGATATCCTGCGCCTCGGCGGTGGCAGCGACAGCGAAAAACAACGTGAGCGACAAAGCGAGTTTGGAGACTTTCAACGTTTCGGAACGATGGGCGGCGGGACGGGCGTCGGCGCTGTTTGCGCTGGGGTTGGCGTGGCCTGGGTGGACACCCCTTTGACGAAGCCGCTTGCTCCCTTCAGAATCTGGATGTTCTTCATGTTCGGGTCGGATCTGAACCCGATGCCTTCGAGGCGGCGGTTAGGCTCGGTCATGACGAAGGCGCTGTCGCTCGAGATCTCGTTTTTCTGCTGATTGTAGAGTAGCTCCGGAGTGGTGAGGCGCCGGCCATCTTCGGAGACCACGACCACGTCCTTCCGCGCGATCATGTTGCTGGTGCGGCTGTGGTAGGTTCCCCGCTGCGAGGTCAACACCGCGTCCTTTGCACCGGTCGCGGTATAGAAAGTGGTATTGACCTTCTCGAGCTCGATCCGGGTGTTGTCATCGAAAAAGTAAGCCGTGTCGGCGTGAAGCTGCGCACGCTCGAGACCCTTATCGGTGAGATTGAATCTCGCGCCGTACATCACCTGGTCCGCTGAATCGGCGAGGGGGGAGTGTGCAGCGACAGGCGGCTCCTTTTTGGAGCTGCAGGCCCCGCTGGCTGCGCTCAAAAGCGCAATCACCAGAAGCTTGCGCACTAGATGACTCCCGCGCGCATGAGATCATGAAGGTGGATCACGCCGACGACACGGTCGTCTCCGTCGAGCACCGGCATGGCGATGATGCCGTGGGTCTCCATTCGGTAAACAACGGCGCTTCCAAGCTCGTCGGCCCGGGCCACCTTTGGTGTTCTGTTCATCACCCTGGTCACCGTGATCGGAAAAACGTTCTCTTCGTGTTCCATCAGGCGCGACAGATCGCCTGTCGTGATCACACCGGCGACGGTCCCATTGCCGGACGCGACGATCGCGATTCCGCGCCGCTTGGCGAGCTGGACAACTGCTTCGCGCATCGTGGCCGATTCTGGCAGAATCGGAAGGTTGTCGGTTATCATCACGTCGGAGACTCTGGTAAGGAGCCGCTTTCCGATTGCCCCACCCGGATGCAGTCTAGCGAAGTCATCGGCGTCAAAGCCCTTCTCCTCGAGTAGAGCGATCGCCAACGCGTCGCCGAGCGCGAGGGCAACGGTCGTGCTCGTCGTCGGAGCGAGATCGTGCGGACACGCCTCTTCCTTTACCCAGCCGTCGAGCGCCACGTCGCTATGCCGCGCCAGCGTCGATTTTGCGTTGCACGTGAGCGCGATAGTGCTTACCCCGAGTCGCTTCAAATGGTCGAGTAGGCCCAGCACTTCGTCGGACTCACCGCTCTTGGAAATGAGGATGGCGACATCGGATTTGCCGACGATTCCCAGGTCGCCGTGCACGCTGTCGGCAGGATGAAGAAACGTCGCAGGGGTACCGGTAGAAGTCAGGGTAGCCGCGATTTTTCTGCCGACCAGACCCGACTTGCCGACACCCGATACGATCACGCGACCTTCCGAGTGCGCGATGCACTCGACGGCGCGGGCAAAATCATCACCAATTCTTCGCTCCGCTTCGCCGAGCGCTTCAGTCTCCAGGCGGAGAACTCGCCGGCCGCGCTCGACGATGTCCTGGCGGGTCATCGGTTGATGCGGGCCCAGATATCGACAGCGCGGTCAATGAGCGAAGGCAACTCCGTCAACGGTATCATGTTCGGGCCATCGCTCGGCGCGCAGTCAGGATCGGGATGGGTTTCGAGGAACAACCCTTGAGCGCCCGCTGCGATAGCGGACATCGCGAGCACCGGGACAAACTCCCGGGCTCCGCCGCTCGCTCCCTCGAGACCCTGCCCGGGCTTCTGAACACTGTGGGTGGCGTCAAAGATCACGGGTGCCCCGCAAGCCTCGCGAAGACGCGTGAATGACCGCATGTCGACTACGAGGTCGCCATAACCGAAGAAGGTTCCACGCTCGGTGACAGCGATATCGCGGGACCGGCCATTCGAGCTTCCAGCGCCTCGAATCTTCTGGACAGCGCCGCGCATTCCCTCCGGTTGCAGCCACTGGCCTTTCTTGACGTTGACAGGTTTTCCCGTCGCGCCGGCAGCTTCGAGCAGATCCGTTTGCCGGCAGAGAAAAGCCGGGATCTGCAAAACATCCACGACAGCGGCTGCGGGCGCGCACTGATCCGGAGCGTGGACATCAGTGAGAACAGGAAGTCCCGTTGCCTTGCGGACGCGCTCGAGCGCTGCCAATCCAGCATCGAGTCCAGGCCCACGAGCGGCGCCGCGATTGGAGCGATTCGCCTTGTCGAAGCTCGCCTTGTAAATGACTCCGCCCGGAATCTTCTCGGCGAGCCTTGCCAGCGCTTCCCCGACCCGAAGATTGAGCTCGTCACTCTCCAGCACGCATGGACCGGCGATCAGGAAGAGCTTATCTGCCGGAAAGAGTTCCGCCACGCTAATCCGCCGCTTCTAGGGGCGCGCGCTTCCGGCTACTTCTGGTTGGCGACTTGGCCTGAACGGCTGCTCCGATGAAGCCGGCGAAGAGCGGATGCGGGCGCGTCGGCCGGGATTGAAGCTCCGGGTGGAACTGGCACCCGATGTACCAGGGGTGAGTTTGCACCTCAACCATCTCGACCAACGATCCGTCAGGAGAAAGCCCGCTCAGATTCAAACCGTGCTCTATGAACTGGTCGCGGTACTTGTTGTTGACCTCGTAGCGGTGCCGATGTCGCTCGCTTACCTGTGGTACGCCGTAGGCCGCGGCGGCTTGCGTCCCCGAACCGAGTTTGCACGGATATGCCCCGAGACGCATCGTCCCACCCATATCCGTGACGTGCTGCTGGTCTTCCATCAGCGAGATGACAGCATTATCGCACTCCGGAGCAAACTCGCTCGAATGGCTGTCCGTCAATCCGATGACGTTACGAGCAAATTCAATGATCGCAGTCTGCATTCCGAGGCAAATGCCAAGGAACGGTAGGCCTGACTCACGCGCGTAGCGGATGGCTTCGAGCATGCCTTCTACGCCGCGCACTCCGAATCCGCCGGGCACCAGCACACCGTGAAAATCTGCGAGTAGCTCTCGGGTCCTCTCTCGATTCGTGAACAGATCACTCGCCAACCATGAAACCTCGACTCCCACGTCATTGGCGATACCACCGTGAACGAGCGCTTCCTGAACGCTCTTGTAGCTGTCGACGAGTCCGGTGTACTTGCCGATGACGGCGATTTTCACGCGACCATGCGGATGCAGCACGCGCTCGACCATGTTCCGCCATTTCGAGAGATCCGGGGCGCGCTTCCCGAGAAGCCCGAGCTTGTGCATTACGCGCTCGTCCAGACCCTGCTCGTGAAAGAGCAGGGGAATCTGGTAGATGGTCGGCACGTCCCTGCTCTCGATCACAGCTCCGAACTCGACGTTGCAGAAGAGAGCAATCTTGCGCTTCACTTCCTCCGACAGAGCGCGCTCGGTACGACAGATCAGGATGTCGGGCTGGATCCCGATCTCCATCAGCTCGCGCACAGAATGCTGCGTCGGCTTCGTCTTGACCTCGCCTGCCGCTGCGATGAATGGGACGAGAGTGAGGTGGATGAAAATTGCATTCTCACGACCGATCTCGTGCCGGAACTGTCGAATCGCCTCGAGGAACGGCAGCGACTCGATGTCGCCGACGGTTCCTCCGATCTCCACGATGACCACGTCGCTCTCCGGAGCCAGACGCTTCATGGCGCCCTTTATCTCGTCGGTCACGTGCGGAATCACCTGCACCGTCGAGCCGAGGTACTCACCTCGTCGCTCCTTGGTGATGACGTTCAGATAAATGCGACCAGTAGTGATGTTGTTCGCCTGGGCGAGTGACCGATCGATGAACCTCTCGTAATGCCCGAGGTCGAGATCCGTCTCGGCGCCATCGTCAGTGACGAAGACCTCACCGTGCTGGAAGGGCGACATCGTGCCCGGATCAACGTTCAAGTAAGGGTCGAATTTCATTATCGTCACGCGCAGTCCGCGCTCGACCAGAAGTCGGCCGAGCGAAGCGGCCGCGATTCCCTTCCCGAGCGACGATACTACGCCGCCCGTGACGAAGATGTAGCGCGTCTGGCTGGGACTACCGTGCATTGGTCACCGCTCCTTCAATAAAGGCGTCCCAGCGCGCGTTCGCGCGCTCGAGGTCTTCTTCGGTGTCAATTCCGCTAGCGGGAGCCTCGCTCGTTACCGCGACCCCAATAGGCAAGCCGGCGGCCAGCGGTCTGAGCTGCTCGAGGCGCTCGATTTCCTCCAGTGGATGAGGCGGGAGCGAGACCCACTGGGCGAGCGCTTCGCGCGAGTAGGCGTATACGCCAACGTGTTGAAGCGTGCGCGCAGAGAGCTTTGCCGCATCGGTCTGGTCGCGAAGGTAAGGGATCGGGGCGCGTGAGAAGTACATGGCCCTGCCATCGTCGCCGACGACCACTTTCACGAGACTGGGCGTATCGAGGATCTCAGTGCTCGCGTGGGAGGCTGCCGTGCCGAGAGGAAATCTTCCGTTAACAACGAGCTCCGTGGCTCCCCTGACCGCTTCATGGCCGATGAAAGGTTCGTCGCCTTGGACGTTCACTATAGTAGCGTAACCGCGGAAACGGGGGTTCGACGCGACCTCGGCCACCCGCTCCGTCCCCGAAGTATGCTCGTCGCTCGTCATGACGCACTCTGCTCCAACCGCGCGAACGGCAGCCGCAACGGAGTCGTCATCCGTGGCTACGACGACGGAATCAGCGAGGTTCATTTGAGAGATTCTTTGCCAGACCCGGACGATGAGGGGGAGTCCGGAGAGGAGTCGAAGGGGTTTTCGGGGGAGTCGCATGGCGCCGATGCGCGCTGGAATGACCACTAGCGTCCCCATTAACCACCTGTTTTCGCGCGAACCGATGCAAAAGTCACGCTCAGTAATATACCCACGGGGTAGATACTGAGCAAACCGGAATTCGATCAGAGCGAGAGTGAAACTCCGACCGTGACTGCAGAGCGGCGGGACAGTGGTGAACGGTTCTGCGCCGGATCAATGGTGTAATCCACGCGGATGATGCTGACTCCCGCGCCGACGCCAACGTTCTGAATCAACGCCGGGAGCGTCGCGATACCGGCGTTTCCAGCCGCGTACCTGAGTCCCAGAAAGGGACTACCGAGAAACGGAAGCTGGATCCTCTCGATCGGGATCGTATAGTCGCCTTGCAGGTAAAGCAGGCGGTCGCCGCCGAGGGCGAGCAAATCCACGGTCGCGAGAGTGCCCGATCCACCGAGGTACCCGAAGCGCTGGGGTGGAGGGATATTCCCACCACCGCTTCCGGTCAGCAAAGCGTGCCCGATGAACGCAAAGGTCTGCGATCCGAAGGTCGGAAATGTCACTCTGCTATCGAGGGTCGCTTGCGTGAACGAGGACGGCGTCGCGAGGCAGATTCCGTTGGCCGGAATGAGGGTACAGGCCGAATTGAAAGACGTGCTTAGCGCGTGCTCGACCGCGACATCGAGCTTCGCCTCCAATCCGCCACGCGATACCAGCAACCCAGTTCCACCAAGGATCGAGTTGATGTGGCCGTTCGCTACCGGTGGATTCAGACGGCGCATTTTCAGTCGTCCCTCCCTCCCGAAAAAGCTCCAGGGTGTCTTGGTCGGCGCGATGGAGCCGGTCGACCAGTCGCGTTCGAAGCTCCCACCAAGAAACGGTGTGAGTCCGACCGACGAGACCGTTAATGACCGGGTGAGACGGAGTGCGACACGGTCAGCGCGATAATAGTTGCGCGCGTCGCTCCCCACGAATAAAGCTCCCAGCGAGTTTACGATGTCAGAGCGGATCCACGAGTCATTGGTGAAGGTCCCCCGACCAGCATAGAGCTTCACCTCGTTGGCGGTTCCGGGACGAAAAAATCCTTCCAGCGACGGATCCCATTTCCCCAGATTTGAGCGGTAGCTCACGAGCAGGTCGAGTTGAAGGGTCTCATCACTGGTCGAAAGCTGAGGTCCCCATGGCACCGTCAGCCCGTTCACGCGGTCGTAAGAGGGGATTCGCAAGCCAATTCCGAGCGGCAGAGAGATTGGCGACTCGTGGTACTCGACGTACCCAGTGTCGGCCGTAGTAGCAGTGGTGTCCTGCGCGCGCAAAGGCCACGCGAATGTCGCGAGAGCAATGGGAAAGACAAGGAGTCCCTTCATCGTGTGAGTATGAGAAAGTTTCGAAGGATGTCCTTCCCGTTCTGGGTAAGGATCGATTCGGGATGGAATTGCACACCCCATACTGGATGCTCCCGGTGTCTGAGAGCGTGGATCTCGCTCGAGTCGTCCTTCGCGCGCGCGAGGACTTCCAGTTCTGCCGGAAGAGAGTCCATCTCCACGACGAGCGAGTGATAACGCATCACTTCCAAAGGATTCGGAACGGCATTGAATAACCCCTTCCCATCGTGCGTGATGCGTGAGGTCTTACCATGCATCAGGCTTTTCGCCCGCACGACTTTTCCACCGTAGGCCTCGCCAATCGCCTGATGTCCGAGGCACACCCCAAGCGTCGGGATCGATTGCCCCCACTGCCTGATAGCGGAAACCGTGATTCCCGCGTCCGAAGGCCTGCACGGTCCAGGTGAGATGACCATCCTTGTAACGCCCATTGTCCCAATCTCATCGACCGTGATTTCGTCGTTGCGTCTGACGACCGGACTCTCACCCAGCTCGCCCAGATACTGGACGAGGTTGTAGGTGAAGGAATCGTAGTTATCCAGCACAAGAAGCATATCTAATTCTACCGCTTACCAATTAGGCGCGTGGGTGGAACTGCTTGTGAACGCTTCTCAGGTATTCGCGATCGATATGGGTGTAGATCTGGGTTGTGGAGATATCGACGTGCCCCAGCATCTCCTGGACGGCTCTGAGGTCGGCGCCACCTTCCAGCAGGTGTGTGGCGAACGAATGGCGGAGTGTGTGCGGCGAGACGGGCTTGGTGATGCCCGCCTGGATGACGTACTTGCGGAGAATTTTCCACGCGCCCATGCGGGAGAGCGGCTCGCCTCTGGCGTTGAGAAACAGTCTTCCCTTGCCTTCTCCCTTCTCGAGCGCTGGACGTAGCTCACGCAGATAGATCGCGATCGCGCCGATTGCCCTGCGCCCGATCGGCACGAGGCGCTCCTTCGCGCCTTTGCCGAACACGCGCACCAGATGATCCTGCAGCATTACATCGCGGACGGCGAGAGAGATCCACTCGGATACGCGCAATCCCGCGCCGTATGCGAGCTCGAGCATGGCGCGATCGCGGAATGCCAGGGGCTCATCGAGCGACGGCGCGCTCAGGAGCTTCTCGATCTCCTCGATGCGCAGTACCTCCGGAAGTGTCCGCCAGCGCTTGGGCGTCTCGAGCCGTTCGCTCGGATCGCGCACGACGTGTCCCTCTCCGAGCAGAAATTTGAAGTAGGATCGGACCGCGGAGACATTGCGCCTGATCGACGCAGGGGCGAGTCCGAGATCCTTGAGGTGGTAAACGTATTGCCGCAGGGCGCGAGCTCCAACCTCTGTGGGCGAGGTGGCTCCCTTTACGCTCGCGTAGGTGACGAATCTCGCGATGTCGAGCTTGTACGCTCTGCTGGTCTGGATCGATGCTCCCTGCTCGAGAGCAAGAAAGTCGTCGAATCGCTCAACGTAGAACGCGCGAGCCACGGCATCTTCCAGCGGGGTATTACTCACGCTCTTTTGTGTGGCGCTTCCATAGCCAAACCCCGATGGCGAGGGCGACAATCCCGATCGCAACGGCCCCGGCAACCTTGCCGGAGCGTACCAGATAGCGTTGAACCAGGTCCCAGTTGTCGCCCGCGCGGAATGCAAGAAACGTAATGAGACCGAACCATACAGCTGAGGCTGTGGCGACCGAAAGCATCACTTTGAAGGCGGGCAACCTCATAGCTCCGGCGAATGGTGGGACGATGGCCCGCACTCCCGGAAGGAAACGGCTCACGAACAACCCCCAGAACCCGTATTTCTTGTGGAGCTTTTTGATTCTGGCTTCGGCGTCGGGACCAGCGTACTTCTCGATTCTACGCAGGAACACTTTTGCGCCAAAGCGGCGGCCGAGGGTATAGGTGACGCCGGCGCCCGCGACATTGCCGAGCCAACCGAGAAGGAAAACCGTAATCGGAGAACCGTGAGCTCTGTCGGCGAGAAAGCTTCCAAAGGCAATGACCGCGTCAGACGGAAACGGCGGGAAAAAGTTCTCAAACGCCGACAGGATTCCGATCGCAGCGTAAAGTGAGCTGAGGGGCAGATCGCCCAGCCATCCAGTCAAGCCCTGAAGCATTGGTTATCGATTCCCTTTCAGCGTCGCGACCGCAATGCAGGCGAGGCCTTCCTTGCGTCCGATCCATCCCATGCCTTCGTTGGTCTTGCCCTTGACGCTCACGTTTGCTGAATCGATACCGAGCGCAGTCGCCAGCCGCGCCCGGATTTTCTCCCGATGGTGCGAGAGTCGTGGTGCCTCCGCGATGACACTGACATCCACGTGGCCAACGTTATAGCCCGCATCAGCCAGTTTTCGCACCGCGGCCTCCAGCATCCCAATCGAGTTCCGATCTTTGTTCGCTGGATCGGTGTCGGGGAACATCTCTCCGATGTCTCCAAGTCCGGCAGCGCCCAGAATAGCGTCGGTGATGGCGTGACAAATCGCATCTGCGTCGGAATGACCAGCGAGACCGATTTCTGATGGTATTAAAATGCCGCCCAGTGTTAGTGGGCGGCCGAGGGCGAACCGGTGAGAGTCATAGCCGATGCCGACGCGCAGAGTAGCGTCGCCATTGGGAGGCGGAGAAGTCCCGCGGGCCTTACGCGGCATCTGCTCCGATCGGCGTCTCCGTACCGGCCAGTGTTCCTATGCGCGCGGCTAGTGCCGGAGGCCGAAGCGATGCCACGGGGTTCAGAAGGGTGTAATCCTGCTTCCGTCGGGCTGGAGTGAAGCCGGCATCTCTGATGAGCCGCTCCATCTCGTCGGTCGATGTGCGGTGGGTTGTGTTCGCCGCCGAGACCACGTTCTCCTCGATCATCAATGAGCCGAAGTCGTTGCATCCGAACCGGAGCGCGATCTGTCCGATCTTCATTCCCATCGTGACCCAGCTTGATTGGAGATTGGGGACGTTGTCGAGCACGATTCGGGCAAACGCCACCGTGCGAAGATATTCCGTCGCGCCAGTCTTGGGCTGGTGCGACATCGTCGGAGTGTTTTCGGGCTGGAGCGGCCAGCAAATGAATGCGGTGAACCCACCGCTGCGCGCCTGCACTTCCTTCACGCGCTGCAGGTGCTCCAGGCGTTCAGCCAGCGTCTCGCCGAGGCCGTACATCATCGTGACGGAGGTCTTCATCCCCTCGTTATGCGCGAGCTCCATGATCTCGAGCCACCGGTCGGCACCCGCCTTTTTTGGAGCGACGATGTCGCGAACGCGTTGGACGAGGATCTCGCCACCGCCGCCGGGAATCGAGTCGAGTCCGGCTTGCCGCAGTTCCCGTATCACTTCAACCGCCTCCATGCGGAACAGCTTCGAGAAGAAATCAATCTCGCTGGGACTGAAGCCGTGAATGTGAATCGGGTGGTGCCGCTTGATGTACCGCATCAAGTCGAGGTACCACTCGAATGGGATGTACGGGTTGTGACCGCCCTGAATAAGGATCTGAACACCGCCGAGTGCCTTGAGCTCGTCGATCTTGGCGCCGATCTGCTCGAAAGAGAGGGTGTACCCTTCCCCGTTCTTAGGACGCCGCGCGAAAGCGCAGAAACCGCAATCTGCCACACAGACGTTGGTGTAGTTGATGTTGCGGTCGATGATGTACGTGACGATGTCGCCTGGATGCTTTTCCTGGCGCACCCTGTCAGCGGCCGCTCCCAGCTCGAGCAGGGATGCCTGGGTGTAGAAGTCGAGGAGATCCGTAGACTCGCTCATGCCGCAGGGAGGAAAGTGAGAGTGCCGTTCGGAATCCGGCCGCGCTCGACAAGGCGCCGGTAAAATTCGGTGAGGCCGGCGAGATGGGGGTAGGACAGTCCGTAATCCAATCCCGACAGGTACTCGGCGCAAACGCTCAGCTCGACACCAGTAGTCTCGTTGGCTTGCCTGGCCAGCTCGGGCAAATGCTCGAGCCCCCAGTCGCGCGAGGCGATGAGACCGGCGTGAGCGACAAGAGCCTCCTTCACGTCCGTTGAGCGCTGGGCGACCCACACAGCGAAAACAAAGGGTTGCCCCGTCCACTCCTTCCAGGTCTGACCGAGATCATAGAGATAGGGATAGCGCTCGCGGTGGTTCGTGCCAAGGACGAGCGCTGCGTCTCCAATGACGAGGCGAGCGTCGGCGTCAGACGAGGTGTCGACCACGACGTCGCTGACTTCCGCATCGCCCGGGATGAAGCGAGGGCTGGAGTGCCATACGTTCTCGAACAGCAGCTCGAGCAGCGCGACACTCGTCATCGAGCTCCTGCTGACGATGACACTCCTCGCGCCAAGCTCGCTGGCGGGTCGGCTGGAGAAGAGCATCACGCTTCGCACGGGACCATCACACGAGATGGCCAGGTCTGGCAGCAACAAATAGCGCCCGGAATCGCGCGCGTATTCCACCGCGGAAACGACGCTGATATCGAGCTCGCCGGAAGCCATTCTCCGGTTCAAATCCGTTGGCACGCCGTCCAGAAGCTGCGCGTCGAGCTTCACCAAGTCACGGTCGATTGCACCGTAGACGGGGTAGCAGTTGATGTAAGGGATGCGCCCGATCTTCATCATGCCGCCACCGCGTTGGGTGCACGATCGAAGACCCGCAAAATGTTGTAGAACGAATCGCGCTCGGCAGGGATCTTCCCCGCCGACCTGATGAGATCGAGAATCTCGTCCAGGCTCAAGCCCTGCGCGGTGTGCGCGCCCGCCTCATGGTAGATCTTCTCGCGGACGACCGTACCCTCGAGATCGTTCACGCCGAACGCGAGCGAGGTCTGCGACAGGAAAGGCGTCACCATGATCCAGTGGGTCTTGATGTGATCGAAGTTGTCGAGAAACAGGCGACCGACGGCGAGATTGCGCAGGTCGTCGAAGCCGGTGGTGGCAGTGCCTTGCCGCCCCAGCTCGATTCCGAGCTCATTGTGGTCGGGATGATAGGCGAGGGGAATGTAAGCGAGGAAGCCGCCGGACTCATCCTGCAGGTCCCGCAGCATGGACAAGTGCTCGACTCGATCCTCGATGGTTTCGACGTGACCGTAGAGCATCGTACAGTTGGAGCGGATTCCGAGGCGGTGCGCGGTGCGATGGACATCGATCCAGTCTTCGGCGGCGAGCTTCTTGTCGGCGATCGTCATCCGGACGCCCTTCCCAAAAACCTCGGCTCCTCCACCCGGGAGAGTATCGAGGCCGGCCTCACGCAGCGCGATCAGGACATCCTCGATCGACATTTTGTCGATGCGTGCGATGTGGGCGATCTCGACGGCGGTGAGGGCCTTGATGTGGACGTGTGGGTAGCGGGCCTTGAGGCCGCGAAACATGTCGCTGTAGTACTGGAGTCCCGCCTTCATGTCGAGGCCTCCAACGATATGGAACTCCTTCGTCAGTCCCGCGGCTGCGCTCTCGGCTTCGGCATACACCTGGTCGAGGGTGTAGTGATAAGCGCCTTCTTCTTTTGGCAGCCGCGCAAAGGAGCAAAAGACGCACGTCTTCCGGAGGTAGCAGACATTCGTCGGATTGATGTGCTGGTTCGCTGCGAATGTGACTACGTCGCCGTGCTTGCGCCGGTTGGCGAGCTCGGCGAGCATCCCAAGTCCAAGCAGATCGGGTGTTGTAAAGAGCAGCTGCGCGTCGTCGTGGGAGAGCCGAACGCGGCCGGCCACCTTCTCACCAACGCCTCTGAGCGCACGATCGGTGATCTTCCGAAGGTCGAGCGAGATCTCCGCAGGGGGAGAAGTCATGGTCTCAGCGCTCGTAACGCTTGATGGCGAGGGTGGTGTTGTGCCCACCGAAGCCAAAACTATTGCTGAGAACGGCGTTGACGTCGCGCTCGACGAAGGTGTTGGGTGTGTAGTTGAGGTCGAGCTCGGGGTCGGGATTGTTGTAGTTGATGGTGGGCGGAATTATGCCCGTTCCAACGACCATCGCGCTCACGATGGCTTCTACCGCGCCAGCGGCGCCGAGCATGTGGCCGGTAGCCGATTTAGTGGAGCTGACGTTGACGGTTTTGGCGTTCTCGCCGAAGACTGCCTTAATGGCGCGAGTCTCGTTGAAGTCGTTGGCCGGCGTCGATGTGCCATGAGCGTTTATGTACTGGATGTCGCCAGGCTCCAATCCAGCATCCTTGAGCGCGCGCTTCATGGCGCGCTGCGCGCCTTCGCCGTCTGGCGCCGGCGCCGTAAGGTGATAGGCATCACCAGTCGCGCCATAGCCGACGATCTCGGCGTAAATCGTGGCGCCGCGCGCGAGGGCGTGGTCGAGCGCCTCGAGGATCAGAATGCCGGCTCCCTCTCCCATCACGAAGCCGTCGCGCGTCGCATCGAACGGGCGCGAGGCAGTCTCGGGACTATCATTGCGCTCCGACAGCGCTTTCATGTTGGCGAATCCGCCGATGGCCATCGGGGTCACGGTGGCTTCCGCCCCGCCCGTGATCATGATGTCGGCGTCGCCGTACTGGATCGTCCGGAACGCATCACCTATCGCGTGAGCACTCGTGGCACAAGCTGATACAGTAGCGTAGTTTGGCCCCTTGGCGTTGAACATCATCGACACAATCCCGGCGGCTATGTCGGCGATGAACATCGGGATGAAGAAGGGTGAGATCTTCCCGACCCCACGCTCCCGATAGACGTCGTGCTGCTCTTCGAAGCTCTTGAGCCCGCCAATGCCGCTTCCGATGATGACCCCGATGCGGTCGGGGTCCATGCCGTTCCGCTCTACGAGCCCGGCGTTGGTCATGGCCTGACGTGCGCCAGCGACCGCGTATTGGGTGTACTGGTCCGCCCGCTTTGCTTCCTTGCGATCCATGAAGTCGAGGGGATTGAACCCTTTCACCTCGGCGGCGAATCGAACGGGGAACTTCGATGCGTCGAACTTGGTGATTGGCGCAGTACCCGACTTCCCTTCGATCAGGGACCGCCAGGTCGTCGCCACATCGTTACCGACGGGGGTAATCGCCCCCATGCCAGTGACGACGACTCGTCTCTTCATTACGCTCCGACCTTCTGGTTCAGATAGCCGAGCGCGTCACCTACGGTACGCAGCTTCTCGGCGTCCTCGTCGGGGATGTCGATGTTGAACTCCTTCTCGAACTCCATCACGAGCTCGACGATGTCCAGGCTGTCGGCACCGAGATCCTCGATGAAGCTCGCCTCGTTGGTCAGCTTGTCGCGCTCCACACCGAGCTCTTTCTCGATGATGTCTTTGACCTTGTTGGAATTGTCGGCCATTTGATGGGTTTCCTCGTGATTGTAGGGTGTCGTGAAATATACCTAAGCGAATATCTGATAAAAAGTTACATCATCCTGCCACTGTCTACGGCGATGACGCCCTCGGGTTACATCGCCATGCCGCCGTCCACGACGAGCACCTGGCCGGTGATGTAGGAAGCCAGGTCCGATGCGAGGAAGACGACCGTTGCGGCAATGTCTTGCGGACTCCCAAGCCTTTCGAGTGCAATCTGTTTGCCCAGACCTTCCCTCGCTTCAGTCGTCATCGAGGCTGTCATCTCGGTTTCTATGAACCCCGGGGCTACTGCGTTCACGAGAATGTTGCGGGAACCCAGCTCCTTGGCGACGGACTTGGTCAGGGCAATGAGGCCAGCTTTGCTGGCCGCGTAATTCGCCTGCCCCTTGTTACCGATGATGCCTATGATGCTCGAAATGTTGATGATCCGGCCGCTGCGGCGCTTCATCATGCCCCGCGACACGGCACGGATCGCAGCGAAGGCGCCGCGCAGGTTCGCGTTCTGCACCGCATCCCAATCGTCGTCCTTGAGCCGCATGACGAGATTGTCGCGCGTGATTCCAGCGTTGTTGACGAGGATATCGATCGACCCGAACGCAGCTTCGACGTCGGCAACGAGTTTGTTGATGGCCGCGGTATCGCTCACGTCGCAGGCGAAACCCTGAGCGCCATTTCCGACCCCAGCTGCCGCTTCCTGCGCCCTCTGAAGGTCGCGGCCCACGACCGCCACTCGAGCACCCGATTTTGCGAGCGTATCGGCAATTGCGCGGCCGATCCCACGGGTGCTACCGGTGACGAGCGCGTTCTTTCCGCTTAGATCGATCTGGATCATGAGACGAGTTGCTGGAGCTTTTCGACGTCGCTCGCCGTGCCGCAGGCAAAAGTGCGTGCGCCTTTGACGAGGCGACCCATCAAGCCCGTCAAAACACTGCCGGGCCCCATCTCGACGTACAAAGCGTCCGGAAAGCGAGTCGCAATGTTTCGGATCTCGGTGGACCAGCGAACGGCAGACGTGAGCTGTCGGAGAAGCAGGTCTTTGGCGTCGACGGCGGTCGTCGAAGCGTCCGCGGTCACGTTCGAGAATACCGGAAAGAGGGGATCGGTGAACGCAGAAGTAGCGATCGCATCGGTCAGCCCGACTATCGCCGGCTGCATTAGCGGAGAGTGGAAGGCGCCGCTCACTGGAAGCTTGATTGTCCGCTTGGCGCCCGCTTCCTTGGCCAGCTCCATAGCGCGCTCGACACCCGCGATCTCGCCGGATATCACAGTCTGCTCGTCGGTGTTGTAGTTCGCTGGTACGACCAGGCCCGCCTCCTTGCTTGCCCGCAAGCAAATGTCGTCTATCGGAGTAGTTGGGATACCGAGGATCGCTGCCATCGTCCCCGGCCGTGTGGTTCCGGTCTCGAACATCAGCTCGCCACGACGTCTCACGAGACGAGCAGCACCCGGCAGACTTACGGTATCCGCAGCGTGATAGGCGGTGAATTCTCCGAGGGAGTGACCAGCGGCAGCACGGACGTGGGGACGCAATACATCCTTCATCAGCGCCCAGATCGCGGCACCGTGGGTGAACAGCGCCGGCTGCGCGTTACGTGTTGCGGTGAGCTCCTCTGCCGGGCCGTCGAAGCAGAGGCGGCCGAGGTCCGTTCCCAGCGCCGCGTCGACCTCCCCAAAGACGGCGCGGGCGACAGGAAATGCATCAGCCAGGTCCTTGCCCATTCCCGGCTTTTGCGAGCCCTGACCCGGGAAAAGGAGTACGATGTCCACCGCTCAGAAGCGGATGATCATCGACGCCCAGGTAAAGCCCGCGCCGAATGCGACCATCATCACGGTCGAGCCATCCTTGATCCGTCCCGATTCGATCGCCTCGTTGAGCGCAATCGGGATCGACGCTGAAGATGTGTTGCCGTACTTATCGACGTTCACATACACCTTGTCCATCGAGATTCCGGAATGCTTTGCGGTCGCTTCGATGATGCGGACGTTGGCCTGGTGCGGGATGAGCAGATCGATGTCGGAGCCTGTGAGACGCGCACCGTCGAGGGCACGGTCTGCAGCGTCGGACATTGAGCGCACGGCGTGCTTGAACACTTCGCGCCCGGCCATTCGGACCAGATGCGAGCGCTTCTCGAGCACTTCGGCGCACATGGGCGTCGTCGCTCCGCCGTCGGGTCGATAAAGGAGGTCCGCCAGTTTGCCATCGCTGCGCATGTACGCGGAAAGGATTCCCTTCCCGTGTTTGCCGCGCTTGAGAACCGCAGCGCCGGCACCGTCTCCGAATAGCACGCAGGTGGACCGATCCTTCCAGTCCACGATCGCGCTCATCTTCTCGGACCCGACCACCAGAGCCGTCTCGGCGGTGCCCGACATGATGAGACCCTCGGCGGTGCTCATGGCGTAGAGCCAGCCGGAGCACGCAGCACCAATGTCGAATGCGGCCGCGCGTGTCGCGCCAAGCTCCGCCTGAATGTCGACCGCGGTCGACGGAAGCAGCCGGTCCGGTGTTGCCGTGCTGAGGACAATCACATCGATCTCGCCGGGATGAACCCCCGCAACATCCATCGCTTTACGGCTCGCGTCGACTGCCATGGAGCAGGTTGTCTCCCCATTTCTCGCCAGCCGCCGCTCGACTATTCCGCTGCGCTCGAAGATCCATTCGTGAGAGGTCTCGATGCCGATCGAGGCAAAGTCGTGATTCGTCATCACGTGGGCGGGTAGTCCGCGCCCGGTACCGACGACGGCGGCCACTGGTCTCTTCATGCTGACTCCGCTACTGCGTTGATGGCGGGCGCCGCGGCCTCGAGCTTCTTGCCGATCTGATCGTTCATCCTTGTTTCGACCGCGCGCACCGCGACCTTGATGGCATTCTTGATGGCTCGCGGCGGCGAGTTGCCGTGGCAAATGATGCTTACGCCTCTGACTCCGAGGAGCGGCGCCCCGCCGGAGTTGGTTGAGTCGAAACCCTTGAGAGCGGACTTCACGTGCTCGGCGTCGATGCCCGGATGCTCGCTGAGCACGCGAACGATGAGAGGGGCGACGGCCTCGTAGAACTTGAGGACGATATTCCCGACAAAACCGTCGCAGATCACTACATCGAACGGACCCCGATCGCTGGCGCCGGCGGGAAGATCTCGCCCTTCGAGGTTCCCGTGAAAGTTGAACCCAGCTTTCTTGAAGAGCACGTGCGCCTCCTTCACCACCGCGTTTCCCTTTTCCGGCTCCTCTCCGATCGAAAGCAGGCCGATCGAGGGATTGGAACGGCCAAAGATGCATTCAGCGTAAACCGCGCCAAGCCAGGCAAACTGCAGAAGCTCGGTTGTGGAGCAGTCGACGTTTGCGCCTGAATCGAGAACGATGACTGGGTTGCGTGCAGTCGGGAACACCGTGGCTATCGCTGGCCGGGTCAGTCCCGGCTGCAGCTTGAGCAGCATCGCCGACGACGCCATCTGCGCTCCGGTGTTGCCGGCCGACACGAAAGCGTCAGACTTCCCGTCGACCTGCATCTTGAGGCCAACGACCATCGAGCTTTTGGGCTTTTTTCGCAGCGCCGCGGTCGGCTTCTCCGACATCTCAATGATGTCCGGCGCCTCGACGATCGTGATCCGATCGCGGACGCCTGAAGCCTGAGAGAGCTCGCCGGTGAGGAGAGTCTTAAGCTCTGTTTCGATTACAGCGGTGCGTCCGACGAGCTGCACGGTGTGCGCAGCGTCGAGTTCCTGGAGGGCGAGTAGGGCGCCGGCAACTGCCGCGTTGGGGGCGAAATCTCCCCCCATAGCGTCCAACGCTATTCGCGCCAAACTATGCTTCCTTCGGCTCTACTCGCTGTTCGCCATCGTAGTATCCGCACTCCTCGCAAACATGGTGCGGACGCCTCATGCTCTGGCAGCGGGGACACTTCTGGATGACGATGGAGGGCGCGATCTTGTGGGTGTTGCGCGCGCGTTTCTTCCGCTTGGAGGTGCGTCGCTTCGGGACGGCCATTGGATCTGTTCCTTAGGTAGTGTGACGAGCTAGCGGGCGTCGCCGTGGTGCTTGAGCAACGCGGCCCAGCGCGAATCAGTCGTGGTTGGCGTGCAGTTGCAGGTACTTTCGTTCAGGTTGGTGCCGCAGGTCGCGCAGAGTCCTTTGCAATCATCCGTGCACTGGACGTATGCCGGCGCCGTGAGCAACCATGTCTCTCTCACCGCTGCGCGGAGATCGAGTAGTCTCGCGTTCGGGTCGAAAAGAAAAACTTCCGGATCATCCGCTTCCTCGGCCCCCATCTCGGCCAGCAGGAAGTGTATATCCTCGCTCACCTCGACGTTGACCGGTTCCAGGCAGCGCCGGCACGGCAGCTCGAAGCGGCCCTCCATTCTGCCAGTGAAATAGAATCTTCCTTCGCCCGCCGTCGACAGCCTTCCGGTGACCCGAATCGGGTCGGTCGGACGGTTATCGCCTTCTTCCCAAATCGGGTCGTCCGGTTGAACGGAGCCATCCACATGGACAGCTTTCGTCGCGAGCGAGCGCAGGTCAAACGACAGCATAAGCCCTTTAAACTAGCGGGCTTATGGAGCCTATTCCAGTGTCGTACTGACGCTTTTTTTTGGCGAGGAGTGTTCTTAACTGAAGACTACCTGCCAAGAGCTCTCGGCGGGCCGGCTCTGGGCTGCGGGCTTGGCGGTTCCCCGCTCGACGCCTAGACCAGATCGGACTGTGCGAAAAAGAAGTTCGCTTCGCGCTCGGCGTTTTCGTCGGAGTCAGAGGCGTGGATCGCGTTCCGTTCCTTCGATTCGGCGTAGAGCTTTCGAACTGTTCCCGCTTCCGCCTCGGCCGGATCGGTGGCTCCGATCGTCTTTCGGAGAGCCGCCACCGCGTCGGCGCGCTCGAGGATCATCGGCATGCACTTCCCCGAAGTCATGAAGCGAACCAGGGGTGTGAAAAACGGACGCTCGCGATGGACTGCATAAAACGCCGACGCCTGAGCCTCGGTCAGCCGCATCACGCGGGTGGCGAGGACCTTGAAGCCCGCTTTCTCGAGATGCGCGATGATCTGCCCGCCCTTTCCGGAATTGAAGGCGTCGGGCTTGATGATGGTGAGAGTCTTGTTGCCAGCCACTTATGGTTTCTATCCTAGCGCATTGTGCGTTTGAGTAAATCCACAACGTCGATGGGACGTTTCGCGACGCCCACGCCGTTCTCCTCGAATGCCTGCATTTTTTCCGCGGCGGTGCCCGCGGAACCCGAGATGATCGCGCCGGCGTGGCCCATCCGACGTCCGGGCGGAGCGGTCTGGCCCGCGATGAATCCGACTACCGGTTTCTTCATCTTCTCGCGGACGAAGCGCGCTGCCTCCTGCTCGTCGGTACCCCCGATTTCGCCGATCATCACCACTGCCGTCGTCGCCGCGTCCTTCTCGAAGGCGTCGAGGCAATCGATGAAGTTCGTCCCGTTGATCGGATCGCCACCGATTCCGACGCACGTCGTCTGCCCGATTTTGGCGCGGGTCATTTGGTAGACGACCTCGTAGGTGAGCGTGCCGGAGCGGCTCACCAGGCCCACCGGTCCCGGCATGCAGATGTGACCGGGAATGATACCAACCTTCGATTGCCCCGGAGAGATCAGTCCTGGACAATTCGGGCCGAGCAGGCGCGAGCCTCTCTCCTTCACGAACGGATAGACTCGCGTCATGTCGAGGACCGGTACGCCTTCGGTGATACAGATAATAAAAGGGATTCCGGCGTCGGCTGCCTCCATCATTGCGTCGGCGGCGAACATTGGCGGCACGTAGATCACAGTCGTGTTTGCGCCGGTCTCTTTCACCGCTTCAGCGACGGTGTTGAAGATTGAAACCTTGTTCTCGAATTTCTGGCCGCCCTTCCCAGGCGTGACGCCCGCCACGACGGCGGTGCCATACTCGATCATCTGCCTGGTGTGGAACGATCCGTCGCGACCGGTGATTCCCTGCACCAGCAGACGAGTATTCTTGTCGATCAAGATGCTCACGCGGCCTTTCCTCCAGTCGCGAGGGCGACTGCCTTCTTGACCGCCTCATCCATGTCGGTCATCGCCGAGAGACCGTTTTCCTTCAGGATCCTGAGGGCGATCTCCTCGTTGGTGCCCGTGAGCCGAATGACGAGTGGGACCTTGAGCGGATTCTGCTTGATCGCAGTAACGATTCCATTCGCGACATCGTCGGTGCGGGTAATGCCGCCGAAGATGTTGAAGAGGATCGCTTTGACGTTCGGGTCACTTGTTATGATACGGAGGGCGGCGACCACCTTCTCTGGATTTGACGACCCACCAATATCGAGGAAGTTGGCCGGGTCTCCGCCGTAGTACTTGACCAGATCCATCGTCGCCATCGCCAACCCGGCGCCGTTGACGACGCATCCGACGTTGCCATCGAGCTTGATGAATGTCAGGCTGGCCTTTCGCGCGTCCACCTCGCTGGAATCCTCGGCGGACTCGTCGCGGAGGGCGGCTATGTCGGGCCGTCGATCGAGCTCGTTATCGTCGATCACCATCTTCGCGTCGAGCGCCACGATCTCGCCCGCCGGTGTCGTTACCAGCGGGTTAATCTCGGCCAGCGATCCCCCGTTTTCCGAGAATCCCCGGTACAGCTGCTGAAGGATTCTGGCGGCGGCTCGAACCTGCTTCATGTCGCTGTACAGGAAGAAGGCGAGCTGCATCGCCTCATAGAGCTGAAGGCCGTAGCGAGGATCAACGGGGTGGCGCAGAATCTTTTCCGGAGTCTTGGCTGCGACCTCCTCGATATCGATTCCGCCGGCCGGGCTCGCCATGAATACCGCCCTCTTCGAGGCACGATCGACGATGATGCCGACGTACGCCTCACTAGCGATGTCGGCAGCAGGAGTGATCAGAACTTTGTTAACGGGCAAGCCCTTGATCCTCAATTTGAGGATCTGAGCCGCTACGCTTTTTGCCTCCTCAGGGCTTTTTGCGAGTTTTACCCCGCCTGCCTTCCCGCGGCCCCCGGCGTGGACCTGTGCCTTGACCACGACCGTCGTTCCGAAATGTCGCGCGATTGTTTCTGCTTCCTCGGGTGTGGAGGCAACCTCGCCCGGCGGGATCGGAATGCCGTATTTCCGAAAAATCTCTTTAGCCTGGTACTCGTGGATGTTCACTCTTGCTCCGAACGGGTGCGCGCACGCGGATAGTCGATTCCGGGATCGTTTGTGGTGACTGTTTTAGGGAAGGATCTCAGTGCCGCCGGCTCCCTGAACCGCTGCTCTTCCCTTGCTCAGCTCGGTAATAATGGCACGACCCTGAGTTCGACGCACGTAATCAGCCGCAGCGGCAACTTTCGGAGCCATGCTGCCTTCGCCGAACGCGCCTTCGCTGGCGAGTTGATCCACTTCGCTGACTTTCATTGAGCTGATCGCGCGCTGTTCGTCCGTTCCCCACCCAGTGTAAACCGCATCCACATCGGTGAGAATCAGGAACAGCTCGGCGCCGAGCTCTCTCGCAAGAACCGCCGCTGCGAGATCCTTGTCTACTACCGCGTCGACGCCCTCGAGCCCGAGCACCGAATCACGGTAGACGGGAATTCCGCCGCCACCGCAGGCGATTACCACGGTGTCACGCTCGAGGAGGCTTCGAATCGCGGGGAGCTCGTGAATGGCGAGGGGCTTCGGACTGCCAACCACGCGGCGGAAATGTCCCTTCGCATCCTTCTTCACGGGATGCCCTTGGGCTCGCAGCTCCCTGGCGCGAGCAACCGAGAGCCCGTGTCCGACGAATTTTTTAGGATCCTTCAGTGCGGGGTCGTCCGCGGCGACCTCTATCTGGGTCAGGACGGTCACCACGTCCCGCGAATTGCCGGCTTTTCGCAGAGCGTTCTCCAGCGACTGCTGCAGCATGTAGCCGATCCAGCCCGCGGTGCCGGCGACGAGGACTCCTAATGGCAGTGGCGCGACCTCGCTTCGCGCCTTTTCGTTGCGCACGAGCTCGTCGCCGACTTGCGGACCGTTCCCGTGGACGAGCACCACACGCCAGCCGTCGAGGACAAGGTCGACGATCGGGCCCAGGCTCTCGCGTGTGTGCCGGAATTGATCGCCGATGGTCGATCTCTCCCCTGGCGGGGAGAGTGCGTTCCCGCCGACAGCGATTACCGCTGTACGCGGAGCGTCACTCATTTGTGAGGTGCCGCGATGAGTGCACCGAGCGAGTCGTAGGCGATTCCGAACTCCTTGAGGTTCGCGGCGGCGAGAGCAGCCCGCATCCGATTGTAGAGTCGCGAGACAGCCGCCCGGAAAGCTGAATCGTTGGCGACGATTGGCACGCTCGGGGCCGGCTCCCACGGAGTTGTCGTAAGCTCTCGGACTACTCCCGGCGCCCGATAGTCGGCCGAGTTCGGGAATGCCGCCATCCAAGCGAGCGATATGGGATCCGGCGATTGATCTGCCGCGATCGTGACGCGAGCCGTCCGTGCATTCACGAGCGCGGTAGCGGCGTGCCTGAAATAACTCCGCTCCTCGCCGGCAAGAACGTAATGCTGGCTGAGCGGGTAGTTGGACGATGCAGAATACAGCTCGAGCTTCCAGTAGAGGGTGTCCGCGCGAAACATCGGCTCGACCATGCTGCCCTGCGCGAAGATTGGAGCCAGTGCACGGATTCTGTTCCGTACATCGCGGACGGTGACGAGCCTTGCCCGGCGAGGAATTGAATCGGACAGGAGCTCGAAGGACTGGTATGCCCACGCGTATCCCCAACGCGACAAGCCTTCGCCGATGGGTTGCCCCGCGACATCCAGCTGCGGCGCCGCCACGATGACGAGCCCGCGAGCGCCAGGGTACACAAGGGAATCATCCCGCGGCAGCTGCTGGCCGGGAACGCTCGTAACGACACTGTCGAGGGATGCGGAAACTGCGGCGTTGGGCTGGGTCTCGAGCCCCGAGGCGTTCGGATCGTAAGCCCTGCGCGTGAAGTCGGCCCGTGTGGCTACATACGGTCTTTCACGGACGAGCTGTGCTTCCTTCGGCGTGAAGCGCCGCACCATCAGGGGCACGATTTCCTGGATTGAGACCGAGAGCACTACGATTACCGTCACCGCGACGAAGCTCGTGCGCAGCTGGCCGGTCCAGCCGCTTAGCAGAACGGTGATGGCCGCGGCTGCTGTAGCGATCCATAGCAGAAGCAGACCGGGGAGGAGCCAATGGTGATCGACGTAGGAGAAAACCCCCTGCTCCCCTCCACCGCGGATCATCAGGTCGTATGACCCCACCCGGTAGCTCCACATCGTAAGGAGGAGGAGGAGCGCCGCCAGCACGCTGAGGTGTCGGCGGACTCGCACACTCATCCGAATGCCAGCGCGCTCCCAACGCAATCCGGGAGTTAGCGAATACAGCCCGACGACTACGATCGCTACGCCTACGATCAGAAGCATCGCCCACGAATACACGGATTTCTCGAACGGAAGCCACGTCGTATAGAATGCAAGATCGTGCTGGAAATAAGGATCGCTCTCCCGGAACTTGACTCCCAGGCGCGCGAGCGCGAGCGAGGTCCAGCTGGGAAGGGCAGGAGTGACAGCCGCCGCGATCGCAATGGAGAGCAGGAACGCAAACCGATCCAGGTATTTCCTCGGCACTGCCTCGCCGAATTCAACGTTGGCGAGGCGTCGTGGCAGCGTAAGAGTTTCGATGCTTCGCCCAAGCGCCGACATGTTTACGAACGCAACGAAGACCGCGATGACGGAGCCGATGCCGTAGATCAAAAGCAGGTTGCCCGCTCGCTCGGCCCAGACGGGTGTCGCGCCCATTGCGCGGTACCAGCTGTAATCGGCGTAGAGCGCGGAGAGTGTCCGTCCGCCGATAAGTAGTGCAGCAGCAATGACGACCCCAACGAGGAGGCGCCGGCGGGGCATCACATCAAACCTTGACGCCCTTCGTGCGGAGCCAGCCTTGCATCTCGGACTGAATCGTCTCGAGCCGGTCCTTCGTGCGCGCCTCGAAGCGCATCACGAGCAAGGGACCGGTGTTGGAAGCGCGGATCAGGCCCCAGCCGTCACCGAACAGGGCGCGCACTCCATCGACCGTAATGACTTTGTATTTGGCGCCGAAGTATTTTTTTGCCTCCTCGACGATTCCGAACTTCTTGTCGTCGGGACAATCGACGCGTATCTCGGGCGTGGAAACGAAGCGCGGAACGTCGGCCAGCAGCTCGCGCACGGACTTGCCGGAATCCGCCACGATGTGAAGAAGTCGCGCCGCGCCATACAATGCGTCGTCGAATCCGTAAAACCCCTCGGAGAAGAACATGTGGCCCGACATCTCGCCGCCGACCGGTGCGTGGGTCTCGTGCATCTTCTCCTCGATGAGCGAGTGTCCGGTCTTCCACATTACGGGAACTCCACCCGCCTTCTCCACCGCTTCCGGGAGTGCCTGCGAAGCCTTGACATCGAAGACGATGGACTGGCCTTTGCCGGTGCGCGACAGTACGTCTCGCGCGTAGATGATGAGGAGATAATCGCCCCAGACGATCTCGCCAGTGTTGTCGATGACGCCGATCCGATCGGCGTCTCCATCGAAGGCGATGCCGATATCGGCACCATCCTCTTTCACCGCGGCGACCAGCGCCTCGACATTCTTCGGAACCGTTGGGTCCGGGTGATGATTCGGAAACGTCCCGTCGCTCTCGCAGAAGAGGCAGCGGGGCTTGATCCCGAGCTTCGGGAAAAGTGCGGGAGCAACGAGCGCACCAGCTCCATTTCCGCAGTCGAGGATGACCTTGAGGTCCCGCGATAGCGTTCCTAACCTAGTGGCAATGTCGGCGACATAGCGATCGATTATCGCTTCTTTGCGGAGAGCTCCCTTCCCGCGCGGAAACTTTCCGGCAATGGCGAGCTGGTACAGGTGCTGAATGTCTGCACCATAGATCGACTTCGTTCCCAGCCCGAGCTTGAACCCGTTGTACTCGGGTGGATTGTGGGAGCCCGTGATCTGGATCCCGCCAACAACATCGAGGTTGTGCAGGGACCAGTACGCGAGCGGCGTCGGGATGATTCCGACGTCCACGACATCGATGCCGCAAAAGAGAAGTCCGGCGACGAGCGCTGCGTGCAGCTTTTTTCCCGAGGGCCGGTTGTCGCGACCCACCGCGAGCGTTCCCTTGACACCTTTTTCGGCGAGGAAAGTCGCGTACGCACCGGCGACCAATGTGGCCACTTCTTCGGTGAGATCCTTCCCCGCGACGCCGCGGATATCGTACTCGCGGAAAATCGTCCGTGACAGCGCCATTTCGGCTAACGGGGTTGAAGAGCGATGGTCTTTGTGATCGCTGGAGCACTGCGCTGGGTCAACGAGACGATCGCGTCCGGGAACAACCCGAAGATCAGGATAACGGCAGCGGACCCCCACACTACGGCGCGGGTCCAACCCCCGGTTCGCGCTGGCAGAAGTGCTGCGCTGGCTCGGGGTTTCATGAACATCACCATCACGACGTACAGGTAGTATCCCGCACTCACCAGACTCGTGATTACGAGGATGACGGCGAGCCTGGTCTGAGGCGAAGGCGCCTGGAGCGCGGCCTGAAGGACGTACCATTTCGCGAAAAAGCCAATGCCGCCGAAGATCGGGAACCCGAGCAGTGCCAGCATGAAGACTGCCATCGCTACCGCAAGGCCGGGCCTTACTGTCCAGAGCCCGGCGTACTCTTCGACGCTCATTCGGTCTTCACCGGCTGAGCCGAGCGCGACGATCACAGCGAACGCTCCCAGCGTCGCCATCGTGTAGGCAAAGAGGTAGAACATAAACGCGGAGCTCCCGAGACTCGTGCCCACGGTCATCGCGACCAGGATATATCCGGCGTGGGCGATACTCGAGTACGCTAGCAGCCGTTTGATGTCTCTCTGTGCGAGCGCGACCAGATTGCCTACGATCATCGTAATAGCGGCTAGCCACCAGACCGGTTGGTGCCAGGCCGTGAGCAGACTCGGAAACGCCTCGAGCCAGAGTCTGAAAAACGACGCGAATGCTGCGGCTTTGACCGCTGCGGCCATGTAAGCCGTAATTGGAGTCGGCGCGCCTTCGTAGACATCAGGAGCCCACATATGGAATGGTGCGGCGGCAACCTTGAACCCGAAGCCGACGAGCAACAACGCCACGCCCACCAGCAGCAGCCCGCTATTCCGGAGGTCGAAGCGAACAATGTTCGCCGCGATTGCCGAGAAGTTGGTGGCACCCGTCGCACCGTAAACGAGCGCGATACCGTAAAGCAGGAACGCGGTCGAGAAGGCGCCCAGAAGGAAGTACTTTATGGCTCCCTCTGCCGACCGTTCGCGGCGGCGATTCATCCCGACCAGTACGTAAATGGCTACCGACATCAGCTCGATACCAAGGAACACGATGATGAGGTCCCGGGCAGCGGCCAGGATCATCATACCCGATGTCGCCAACAGCAGTAAAACGTGCGTCTCTCCCGGTGTGATTTCTTCGCGCCTGTTGTAATCGAGGGACATCGCCAGCGTTCCGATCGTAGCGATCAGAAAGATCTCGTCCGCGGCCCACCGAAAGTTGTCAACGGCGATGGCACCGTTGCTCGCGGTGTAACCCTGATACGCGTAATAACCGACCCCTACCATCGTGAGGATGCAAAGCGCGATACCGAGGATCCCGACGCTGCGCTGGTGGGAGTCGCTCTCGGGGCGCCAGCCGGACCAGAGGAGCAGGATCATCGCCCCGCCCATGAGGAAAAGGTCAGGACCGAGAGCGGCAGAGAGCTGCGCGGGCATGCTCAGATCGAAGCTCATTACGGGGAGGCCTCGCTCACCCGCTCGATATGCCGGGTTGACCTTGGGATCCGCGCCAGCGCTTCCCGTGCCTGGACGCGGTCGACAAGGAGCTGCGCGGAACCTTCCATCCGCCGAAGTACGGGAGCTGGGTACACGCCCAGCCAGATAATCGCGGCGATTAGGGGCACGAGCAGCGCCAGCTCGCGGCCGTTCAGGTCCGGTAGATGTGTATTCTCCTTTTTGTCGAGCGGATTGAAGAGTATGCGCTGAATTGCCCAGAGGAGGTACGCGGCGGCGAAGATCACCCCTGTTGTCGCAATTATCGTCAGCACCGGATACGTCTTGAATGACCCAACGAGGACCAGGAACTCACCGACAAATCCGTTGGTGCCCGGAAGCCCAATGCTGCTCAGTGAGACGAAGGTCAGAATCGCCGCGAACATCGGGACCACCCTCGCAATGCCGCCGTAGGACTCGATGAGACGTGAATGCCGGCGCTCGTAGATCATCCCGACGAGCAGGAACAGCGCGCCCGTGGAGATACCGTGATTGATCATCACCATCAGGGCGCCCTGTACGCTCTGCAGTGTCAGAGCGAAAATGCCGAGCATGACGAATCCGAGATGGCTCACCGACGAATAGGCAACGAGCTTCTTGAAATCCGGCTGCACCATCGCCACCAGGGCCCCGTAAATGATTCCGATGACGGCGAGGATCAGGATGATCATTCTGACCGTCGGGTTCATCGCCGTGCCGGGAAAGAGCGGGAGAGCGAACCGCAGGAAGCCGAAGGTCCCCATCTTCAGCATGATGCCCGCCAGGATCACGGACCCAGCGGTGGGTGCCTCGACGTGTGCATCCGGAAGCCAGGTGTGGAATGGGAACATCGGCACTTTTACCGCGAATGCGAGGAAGAAGGCCGCGAACAGCCAGAGTGCCGTACGCTCGGGGATCCCCGTAACCAACAAAAGGCGATCGTAGCTGAAGTCCGGAGTGCCAGCCGCGTTGCGCGCGTGGAGCCCGAGGTAGATGATGGCCACCAGCATGAGCAGTGACGGAAGCATCGTGTAAATGAAGAATTTGAGGCTGGCGTAGATGCGCCGCTCTCCCCCCCAGATTCCGATGATGAAATACATCGGCACCAGCATCACTTCCCACATCACGTAGAAGAGGAAAAGATCGCGCGCCAAGAAAACTCCCAACATCCCCGTGGTAAGAATGAGCAGGAGCGCGTAGTAGCTCCGAACCTTGGTCCGGATGCTGGTCCAGCTGCCGAGCACTGCCAGCGGCATGATGAAGGTTGTGAGCAGCACCATCATCAACGCGATCCCGTCGATCCCGAGCGTAAAGCGAACGCCCCACGTCGGAATCCAGGCGGTATCGATGGAAGCCTGCCAGCCGGTGTCGGAGGGATTGAACGACCACCACAGCCCGAGCGACACGATGAACTCGAGAACGAAGAACCAGAACGCGAGCTGACGCGCGGCCGGACTTTCTGCTCCGCCCGTCCGCGCAGGATCGCGCACCGGCAACAGGAGGATGACGAGCGCGCCCACGAGCGGAATAAGCAGGAGCGCCGGAAGCACCCAACTGTTGTAGCCGATCGATTCCAGGAGATTCGCCATTGATCAGATCAGCGGAGTGTGAACGCGCCAAGCATTGCCAGAACTCCCACTACCAGGACCCACGCATAGATGCCGACGTTGCCCGTTTGGAGGCGCGACCCGGCCCAGCCGAACCCGCGCGCCAGCGCTGCACTGCCGTTCACGAGCAGACCATCAATCAGACCATTGTCGACGATGCGCCAGAGGAAACTCCGCGATATGGCGTAGGTGGGCTCGACGATCGCTCGATCGATTGCTTCGTCGACGTAGTACTTGTTCGCGACCACTCCCTCGAAGCCGTATTCGGGGATCGCGTCGCGCTTGCGCGGTACGCGCTCGGGTTTTAGCTGAACGATCGCGAAGATGATGCCGGCGACTGCAATCGCCACCGCTACACCGATAAGAGTTTGTTCCGTCGCTGGCGCAACACGGGCAGCGCCTGCCGTCAGGCGGGCCGTTGCGCTACCGACGACTGGCTCGAGCCAGTGCGAGAGGATCTCACCCGGTCCAAGCGGAATCAGATCGGTGACCACCTCGGGCAGATTCAGCCAGCCTCCGACTGCGGTCAGGATCCCGAGGACGACCAGCGACCCGGTCATCACCCACGGCGCCTCGTGCAGATACTTCTCCTCGTCGGTGCCAGTGCGGTTGGGGCCATGGAAGGTGTACAGCATCATTCGCGTCATGTAAATCGCCGTGAGCAGCGCCGCGGCAAGCCCAATCGCGTAGATCACGTACAAGAGAGCGCTGCCTGGAATCCCGAGCCAGGTCGCGGATGCAAGCGTGGATCCCTGCGCCCGCGCGAACACTGCGGCGAGAATCTCGTCCTTCGAGAAGAATCCGGAAAATGGCGGAATGCCGGAGATCGCCAGCGTCGCGATCCACATGAGCACCCAGGTGATCGGGAGATAACGCTTCAGCCCGCCCATGTTGCGCATGTCCTGCGCGTCCTCGCCGCTGTGGGTGTGATGATAGGCGGCGTGCATGGCGTTGATAACCGAACCCGAGCCGAGGAACAAGAGCGCCTTGAAGAATGCGTGCGTCACCAGATGGAACATTCCGGACACGTAGGCACCCACCCCGACGCCGACGAACATGTAGCCGAGCTGGGAGATCGTCGAATACGCGAGCACCTTCTTGATGTCCCACTGTTTCAAGCCGATCGTGGCCGCAAAGATCGCAGTTACCGCCCCGACGATCGCCACTGTGAGTGAGGCAACCGGGGACAGAGAAAACAGGAACGCGCTCCGCGCGACCAGATACACACCTGCCGTGACCATTGTCGCGGCATGGATAAGGGCCGACACCGGTGTCGGGCCGGCCATTGCGTCGGGCAGCCAGATGTAGAGAGGTATCTGTGCGCTCTTGCCGACGCAGCCGAGGAACATGAAAAGGCAGATCGTCGTGACGAGCGCGGTTCCCACGCCGAGCTCGAGTGCCTTGGCACTCACCCCTGCGAAATCGAGCACCCCGAGATTTGCGAACAGCATGAACATCGCCACGAGCAGCCCGAAATCGCCGATGCGGTTCACGATAAAGGCCTTCTTGCCAGCGTCGGCGTTGGCCTTGTCGTTGAACCAGAAGCCGATCAATAGATAGGAGCAGAGACCGACGCCCTCCCAGCCCACGAACAACACCGGATAGTTCGCGCCCAGGACCAGCACCAGCATGAAGAAGACGAACAGATTGAGATACGAGAAGTAGCGCGGATATCCGGGGTCTTCCCGCATGTAACCGACGCTGAAAATGTGGATCAGCGCACCGACGCCAGTGATCACCAGAATCATTACCATCGATAACTGGTCCAGCTGGAAGGCCGCGTCGATCCGGAGGTCGCCAGCGGGCATCCAGCTGAAATAGGTCTGGATGAACGGCGCTTCCGGATGTACAACAGCCATCGCCTGCCAGATTCCGAGCGCAAGCAAAAATGTCAGGACGAGGACACCCGGTCCGACAATGCTGGTCACGCCAGCCCATCGATGCCGCTTCACCGTGTGGTGGTCGTCACCCGTCGCCCCCTCCTCCTCGTCGTGTGAAATCGCGGGCGCTTGGGCGGGGACCTCAGAGTGGGGATGATGATCGGGAGTGTTCGGATCGCTGGGCCCCAGCTGCGCGCTACTGAGCGACAGCAATCCGTTGATGACGAAACCCACCAGCGGCAGGACCGGCAGCAACCAAACCCACTCCGCAAGCGTGCCCGACAAAGGGTGGGACTGAGAGGCCGCGAACGCCAGGACTTGAAGTAGCATCAGCCCCTGAGCAGGTTGATGTCCTTGAGATCTACCGTCTGACGATGGCGGAAAATCGCGATGATGATCGCCAGTCCAACCGCCGCTTCAGCGGCAGAAACGGTCATCACGAACACCACGAAGACCTGTCCTGCAGTCCCGTAAAAGCGGGAGAAGGCCACGAAGGTCAGATTGACTGCCGTGAGCATCAGCTCGACGCACATGAAGATAATGATCGCGTTTCGATGAATGAGAACGCCGATCACCCCAATGATGAAGAGCGCCGCGGTGAGCGCGAGTGACTCAGCGAGCACCGGCCGCCCTCCCTCTCCCCAACACCACCGCACCCGCAATCGCGACGAGGAGCAGCACGCTGGTCAGCTCGAACGCCAGCAAATACTCCCTGAACAGCGGCTCGGCGATCGTTCCCACAGCGTTGAGCTTCGCTAGCTGTTGCTCGTTGAAGCCGCGCGGCACCACGAGCTGCTGTGGGAGCCTGGTTCGGGCAATTACCATGATCTCACTCAACAGGCCGAGCCCGATGAGGCCCGCCGCCAGCTTCCATCCCGTGCCCCGCGCGTCCGCCAACTCCGATGGGTGGCCGAGATTGAGTAGCATCACCACGAAGAGGAACACCACCATGATGGCGCCCGCGTAAACCAGCACTTGCATCACGCCGATGAACTGGGCGTCGAGCATCACGTAGAGGGCTGCGAGGCTGAACATTGTGTTCACCAGCCACAGCGCCGCGGTGACAGGGCTCTTTCGGGTTACGAATGTGACCGCGGACGCCAGCGCGATCACTCCAAATAGATAGAAATGAAAAACGTAGAACAGTGAGTAGTGCGGGTCCATCACTCGCCTTTCGGATCTTCGGGGTCCCACATCTCACAGACGGGGTGGGTCTGATCCATCAGGCGCTGTAAATCGTAAACGAAGCCTTCCCTGCTGTACTCGGAGTTCTCGTAGTGGCGCCCGACGTGAATCGCCTCCTCGGGACAAACCTCCTGACAGTAGCCGCAGAAAATGCAACGAAATTCGTCGATCTCGAACACGAGGGGGTATCGATTCCCATCCTCGTCCTCGCCCGGCACGAGCTTGATGCAGTTTGCGGGACAGACCGTCGGACAAAGCCCGCAGGCGACGCAGCGGGCCTTGCCCGTCTCGGTCGTCAACATTCTGTGGGTGCCGCGCCAGCGCGGGGAAATTGGCGACTTCTCCTCTGGGTACTGCGTCGTGACTCTGCCGTTGACGTCGAAGAGGTGCTTCACCGTCAGCGCCATTCCCTTCAGGGTCGCCCTGATGTAGCTGACATCATCCACCGGCCGCTCCACCACCTTCACATTGATTGCCATTTATCTCCCTGCCTCCGCGGCCATTTGGGCACGCCTCGTTACCTGACGCAGCCGCTCGACATCTCTGTGATTCATCCTGCCATATGCAGGACTGATGATGCGTCCTCGATCGAGTATCGCGAACAGAAGGATGATGACGACCACGTTGACGCTGCCCAGTATCGTTGCGTACAGGAATCCTTGATCGATTCCCGCCGCGCTGAGACCGAGCATGACAGCCGCTATTAGAACGATGTATACGAGGGCGAGTGGGAGCATGAACTTCCAGCCGAGCGACATGAGCTGGTCGTAGCGAAAGCGCGGAACAGTCCAGCGCACCCACATGAACAGGAAAAGGAAGAAGAGGATCTTGGCGAGGAAGATTCCGATCGAGAGCAGCGACAACCATGTGCTGAACGGGCCAACGTTGTCGCGCGCGGTGAACGGGACATCCCAGCCGCCGAAGAACAGCGTCGCCATCAATGCGCTCGCCGTGACCATCGCCGCGTACTCGGCGATGAAGAAGAGCGAGAACTTCATCGCGCTGTACTCGGTGTGGTAGCCCGCGATCAGCTCGGACTCCGCCTCGGGCAGATCGAAGGGCAGCCGGTTGGTCTCTGCGAACGCGGCGACCATGAAGATGAAAAAAGCCACCGTCAGATTCACCACGTTCCAGCCGCCCCATGCCTGCTGGTTGATGATGGAATTGAGGCTGACGTTCCCGGCGAGAAGGAGAACGGGAATTGTCGACATTCCCATCGAGATCTCGTAGGACACCATTTGGGCGCTCGAGCGCAGTCCGCCCAGAAGAGCGTACTTGTTGTTGGAAGACCATCCCGCCAGCACGATTCCGTAGACCCCGAGCGATGTGATCGCGAGGATGAAAAGGAAGCCGACCGGCAGATCGGCAACAACCAGGTCGATTCTTCCCCACCGGGTCGGCATCGGGGCGCCGAACGGAATCACGCACCACGCGGTCAGCGCTGGGATGAAAGAGAGAATGGGCGCCAGGACGAACAGCGGCTTGTTCACTCCCGCTGGCATCGTCTCTTCCTTCATGAAATTCTTGAGACCATCGGCAGCCGGCTGCAGCCACCCTTTGCCAACCCGATTCGGGCCGTGACGATCCTGGATCCAGGCCGAGATTTTCCTCTCGGCGAGCGTCAGCAGTGCCACACCGACCATATAGATCGTGAAGATGATTATCATCTTCACGATCGTGAACACGAAAAAGGGCATTCCTCTGATCGGCGGCAGATTCGGATCTGCGGCCTGGAGCAGGAGGGAGAATTCGTGAACGGCTTTCAAGCTGCACCCATCGCGATTGGTACCTTTGGTACGGTGGCGGGAGCCGTCGCCAGGGGGAGGCCCTTGAAGCCGAGTGAGTCGTAGCTCAAGCCGGCAAACGCTTTCGTCGAGGACGCCAGCTTGGCGAAAACGTCCGACGGGAGAAAGAAGCTTGTCTGCTTGCCCATCGCGCCGAGCAGATCGCCGAGGACCAGCCAACTGGGACGCGTTTCTCCCGGGGCCTGTCGCGCCTGTGTGAAGCGCTGAACGCGGCCGCGGAGGTTGGTGACCGTTCCCTCCTCTTCCGAGAAGTTGGCGATCGGCAGCACCACCGACGCATTGCTCGCCGATTCAGGCAGGACCGAGCTGATGACGATGACATCGCTCGCGCGGGCCAGAGCCGAAGCTTCAATGCCCGCCAGATCTTCACCGGCAACCACCAGTACATCTCCCGGGTTGAGTTCACCAAGTAAATCCGTGGTCTTCTTGAACCCGAGGGTCTCCGCACCATTGACGTTGGCGGCTCTTTCACGCCGCAGCGCCAGATCCTCGACGCCCGGAAGCGGCGCCTCATCCCCTTCGGTCACGCGGAACGCGCCCCTTCCATCCTGCATCAATTGCGTCAGAAGGTAGAGAGACTCGTTGGACAACATCGGGGATGCGGCAACAAAAATGTTCTTACCGCTCAGAGCGTCCGCTGCCGCGGAGATCGCGACTTCCCAGCTCGCACGAGTGAGAGAGCCATTCCGCCGAACCATTGGTCGTTCGGCGCGGTTCTTCTCGTTCATCCAGCGATAGTTGAGGCGTCCCCAATCGCACATGAAGAACGCATTCACGTGCTCGTTGGTACGCGGACGCATCCGCACGAGCTGATTCTCGCGCGTTTCCATGATGACGTTGCAGCCCTGAGTGCAGTTGGGGCAAATGGACGCGGTCCGATCGAGCTCCCACGCCCTGGCTTTATTCAGGAAGTCCTTGGAGAGAAGCGCTCCGACCGGACAGAGATCGACGACGTTCGCCGCCCATGGATGCGTGAGGTCCTTCCCCTCGAACTTGCCAATGAGAGCGCGGTCGCCGCGCTCGCTTACGTTGAGCGCCGGATCGTGCGCGACGTCGTCCATGAAGCGCACGCAGCGCGTGCACAGGATGCAACGGTTCGGGACGTAGATAACATCCCCGCCGAAATCCTCGGCCGGATTGAAGCGCTTCGGCTCGCGATAGCGGGAGTCTGCGCGACCCTCTTGAAACGTGTAGTCCTGGAGCTCGCACTCTCCCGACTGATCGCAGATGGGGCAGTCGAGCGGATGATTGATCAGCAGCATCTCGAGCACACCTTTGCGCGCGTCGAGGGATTTCTCGGAGTGGACGTGCACTACCTGGCCGTCCATGACAGTGGTAGCACAGGACGGAGCGAGCTTCGGCGCCTTCTCCACCTCGACCAGGCACATGCGACACACGCCGGCGACCGGCAGTCCAGGGTGATAGCAGTAATGGGGGATGAGGATTCCCACCGTCTTGGCGGCTTCGAGAATCGTTGTTCCCTCGGGCACGCTGACGGAGCGTCCCTCGATGGTGAGGCTCACCATTTTGTTCTCGGCCATCAGGCAACCGCCTCTACGACTGGGTGGAAGCGCCGGCCCTGAATGAGAGCTTCGAACTCGCCGCGGAACTTCTTTATCCCGGAAACGACGGGAACCGCACACGAATCGCTGAGTACGCAGATCGTTTTCCCGGTCATCTGGTCCGCAATGTCCAGCAGCGTGTCGAGGTCCTCCATGGTTCCCTGCCCGTCGCGAATTCTCTCCATGATCTTGGTGGTCCAGGCCGTGCCTTCGCGGCATTGGGTGCATTGCGCGCAGCTTTCGTGGGCGAAGAACCGGGCGATGCGGGCGATCACGGTGACCATCGATTGCGCGTCGTCAATGACGATCACACCACCTGAGCCCAGCATCGAGCCCTGCTCCACGAAGCCTTCGTAGTCCATGAGAGTGGCTTCTGCCTCTTCGACCGTCTGGATGGGAACCGATGCACCGCCTGGAATGATCGCCTTGAATTTCTGCCCGTGCATTGGACCGCCGCAGACATCGTACAGGAATTCCTTGAACGGAAATCCCATCACGACCTCGTAGGTTCCGGGGCGAAGTATGTTGCCGCATACCGAGTAGAGCTTGGTCCCGGTGCTCTTGGGGCTCGAGAGCGACATCTTCTTGTACCAGTCGGCGCCCTTCATCAGAATCGGAGCGGCCGCGATCAGAGTCTCGACGTTGTTGATCGTGGTCGGCATTCCGAACACACCCGACACCGCCGGGAACGGAGGCTTGATACGTGGATTTCCGCGGCGCCCTTCGAGCGAGTTCATGAGCGCTGTTTCTTCACCGCAGATGTATGCGCCTGCACCCTTGTGTACGTAAACGTCGATCCGCTTGCCGCTTCCCATCGCATTCTTGCCGATGACGCCGGCGGCGTATGCCTCCTTCACCGCCTGCTCCATCCAGTAGAGCGGCTCGGTGAATTCGCCTCGGATATAGACGTATGCGGTCTCCGCGCCAATTGCATGCGCGGCGATGGCGCAGCCCTCCACCAGAGCGTGGGGCGTCCACCGCATCAGCTCGCGGTCCTTGAAAGTTCCGGGCTCCGACTCGTCGGCGTTGCAGCACAGATAGTGCGGCTTGCCATCGCCCGGCTTCATGAACGACCATTTCATGCCCGTCGGAAAACCGGCACCTCCCCGCCCTCGGAGACCCGATTCCTTGATCACGTTAACGATCTCCGCCGGAGGCATTCCGAGTGCCTTCTCGAGCGCCTTGTAACCGCCGCGCTTCTTCCAACCCTGCAGCGTCCGCGCTTCGGCATCGCCGAAGTACTTGGTGAGGATCGTCGTCTCTCTTTGGTGCGGCTGGTGCGGATAGCCCATTATGCGAGTCGTGCGAGAATTTCCGGAACTCTGTCCGGGGTAACCGATTCGATGAACTCTTCGTTGACCATGACGGGAGTCGCGAAGCCGCAGGCCCCGAGGCATTCCACCTCGATCACCGTGAATTTTCCATCAGGAGATGTCACGCCAAGCTCGCCCGTGTTCGTGTGCCGGAGAAAAGCACGCACGACATCTTCCGCGCCGCATATGCCACACGGCGACGTCGTGCATATCTGGATGAAATACTTTCCTACGGGGTGCTGGTGATACATGGTATAGAAAGTGACGACTCCCTTTACGTACGCCGGCGGGACCTCGAGAAGCATCGCCACTTCCTCCATGGCTTCCTCGCTCACCCAACCGTGCTGGCGCTGCACGATCCAGAGTGCGGGGAGGAGGGCCGCCATCCTGGTCGGATAGTGCGTCAACAGCTCGTCGAGCTCGCGCTTGGCATCGCCCGTAAAGACCGGCACGTAAGGCCCGTGCGACGCACGGTCGTGAGAGGCGTAATCCGGCGACTCGAGACCACCAACCAGATCAGGCGTCAACGGTCGATCTCTCCCATGACGATGTCGATGCTGGCGTTGATCGCGATCACGTCCGACAGCAGGTGTCCTTCCACCATCTTCGGAATTGCCGCGAGGTTCACGAACGATGGTGGGCGAATCCGCCAGCGGACCGGCTTGGCCGTGCCGTCCGATACCATATAGTAGCCCTTCTCGCCTTTCGGGCTCTCCACCGCAACATAGGATTCGCCAATCGGCGGCCGCGGCCCTTCCATCACCACCTTGAAGTGATGGATCATGGACTCCATCTCGCTGGTCGCTTTCGACTTGGGAGGAAGGATTATCCGCGGATCATCGATGTTGACCGGCCCGTCGGGCAGCCGGTCGGCCGCCTGTTGCAGAATGCGCACTGATTGGCGCAGCTCCTCGAAGCGGACGAGATAACGATCGTAGACATCACCGTTTGTCCCGACTGGCACATCGAAGTCGTAGGTCTCGTAGTCCAGGTACGGGAAATCCTTTCTTACATCGTAGTCGACGCCAGAGGCACGCAACATCGGTCCGGACAGACCCCAGTTCACGGCCTCATCGGGCGTCATTACACCCAGACCGACGGTGCGACCGACCCAGATCGCGTTTCTGGTCAGCACGCGATCGATCTCATCGAGCGTCTGGGGGAAGGTACGGATGAATTGCCGCAGTCCGTCCATCCAGCCGCTTGGGATGTCGGCCGCCATTCCGCCCACTCTGGTCGCCGATGTCGTCAGGCGCGCGCCGACCCACTTCTCGATGAGACGGTAGATCTCCTCGCGCCGCTGGAACGCCCAGAGAAATGGAGTGAAGGCGCCAATGTCGATGCAGAAAGTCCCAAGCCAGACGAGGTGCGACATGATGCGAGACAGCTCGGACGCGATGACGCGCAGAACCTTGCACCGCTCCGTAATCTCTATTCCGAACAGACGCTCGGCGCCGAGTGAGAACGCGACATTGTTGCCGATCGAGTTGAGGTAGTCTTCGCGGTCGGTCCAACAGATGATCTGATTGTACTGACGGTATTCTCCGATCTTCTCGAAACCGCAGTGCAAGTAGCCAATGTGCGGAATGCAACGGACGACCGTCTCTCCATCCAACTCGAGCACCAGCCGAAGCACTCCGTGAGTGGCGGGATGCTGTGGTCCGATATTGATGAGCATATGCTCACCTTCGAGATCCGGCTCGATGGCTGGCGGTGGCTCGAGAGCCACCGCGGTTCCTCCGTCGTTCGTTACCAGGGGAACGCGCTGCGGCCGGCCCTGGGCATCGAGACCAGACGTCGAGAGCTCCACTTCGATCGTGCGCTTCGACATTTACTCGCCAGTCCTCTCGCCTTTGTTCAGGCGCTGCCGCATATCCTCGGGAAGCTCGGCAAACGCATCCGCGATCGTCAGCTCTTCCATTGAGTAGCGAGCCTCCGGATTCTGCGCCAACGCCTGGCGCAGCTGCTCGGAACGGCTGAAACGGCCACGGAGGGGAAAATCCTTACGAAGCGGATAGCCTTCCTTGTACGACTCCCACATCAGCAGACGTCTCAGATCGGGATGCCCGCGGAATCGGATTCCGAACATGTCGTAACACTCGCGCTCCAGCCAATCGGCGGAGCGGTAGATGTCGTAAACGCTGTCGATCTCGAGCGGAGTTCCCTTCTCCAACTGCGACTTGATGCGAAGGAAACGGCGATAAGGCAGCGAACGTAGATGCCAGACGACCTCGATTGGAACATCGGCGTCACGATACTCGACGGCGGTCACGTCGCTCAGGAAATCGTATCGCTGCGACGGATCGTCGTGGAGCCAGCGAATTATCGCGTGCACTGAGGCGCGATCGATGTACACCACGGTCTCACCCCAGATTACTTCTACGCGCTTGATGGCCGACGGGTACTTGGCCTCGAGCACTTTTGCCGAGGGATTTGCATCGGCCCCGCGATGAGGGACGTTCTTTTGCGTTACCGGCTGGCCGCCGGACGTGCTCGCACCAGTTCGCACGACTTCGAATCGGCTCACAGTCCGGACCTGGTCTGGTTTACAGAATTCCCGAACGGCTCACCGAGCTCATCGATCACTGAAGGAGGTATGTACAGCTGGCTCGAGGGATCGGGCTCCATCTCGTCGCGGGTCCTCGTGTCGGCAGCACGCTCGTTCTTCACTTTTTCCTGGAGCATCCGGATTCCGTAGATCAATCCTTCGGGCCGCGGTGGACAGCCCGGTACGTAAACATCGACCGGAATGATGGTGTCGATTCCCTGCACCACCGCATAATTATCGAACATTCCGCCGGTCGAAGCGCAGGCACCCATCGAGATGCACCACTTGGGCTGGGGCATCTGCTGCCAGATTCGGCGGATGATCGGTGCGAGCTTGAACGGAACCCGCCCCGCACAGATAAGTACGTCGGCTTGCCGCGGCGAATAGCTCATGCGCTCCATCCCGAACCTGGCGAGATCGAAGTCGCTCGCCGCCGTGGCCATGAACTCAATGGCGCAGCACGCTGTACCGAATGGCATCGGCCACAAGGAGTTCGCCCGCGCCCAGTTGACTAGGAAATCGAGCCGCGTCGCCACCCAACCTTCCTGCGATTCGGGCACATAGGACACCGTGCGATGCTCGGCAGGAGCGGTCAATCCCATTGCAGTGCTCCTTTTTTCCATACGTAGACAAACCCGACCAGGAGTATAAGCATGAAGACCAGCATCTCGCCCAGCCCGAAGAAGGAGATATTTCCGACCGGACACACGTCGGCGACGAGCGGCACAAAGCAGGAGAGCTGCTTGTAATAGACGGCCCACGGAATCATGAACACCGTCTCGATGTCAAAAATTATGAAGAGGATAGCTACGAGGTAGAACCTCACCGAGAATCTCTCGCGCGCGTCACCCAGCGCCGGGACGCCCGATTCATAAGCCTGCTGCTTTACCGGGGTCGGCCGCGACCGGATCGTGAGCGCGGAAATGGAGATGATCGCGAGCGCGTTGATCACCACGAAACCGAGCAGCATCAGAACCGGGAAATAAGCGCGAGCCATGGGGTTCCAGACTTCGTGAAAAATTTCACTAGTGCACTTTTCGGGAATTTACCGACGGCATTCTTGTAATTCAACGGCTGCCTTTTCGGTGGCGATGTATGTGCGAAAATCGTACATTCCCGACGAAAGCTGTTTGCCACCCGCACAACCTGCCCACCGCGGGGAAGCCGGCACCCCACCGCAATCACACGAAAAACCAATGTCAATTCAGTCGGATCGCTGGATCACCCGGATGGCTCTCGAGCACGGGATGATCGAGCCCTTCGAGAGCAGTCAGGTCAGATCGGGGGTCATCTCGTATGGAGTGAGCTCTTACGGGTACGACATGAGAGTCGCCCCCGAATTCAAGATTTTTACCAACGTGATGAGCTCGATCGTGGATCCGAAAAAATTCGACTCAAACTCGTTCGTGGAGTTTGAAGGGCCGATTTGCATCGTCCCGCCCAATTCGTTCGCGCTCGCCCGTTCGGTCGAGTATTTTCGCATTCCACGAAACGTGGTGACGATCACCGTTGGTAAATCCACCTACGCAAGGTGCGGAATCATCACCAACGTCACTCCGTTCGAGCCGGAGTGGGAAGGGTTCGTCACACTCGAGATATCAAACACGACGCCCCTCCCCGCCAAGATCTACGCCAATGAAGGGATTGCTCAGGTGCTGTTCTTCAAAGGAGAAGAAGAACCTCTAGTGTCGTACAAAGACAAAAAGGGGAAGTATCAGGGACAGCAAGGCGTGACCTTGCCGAGACTTTAGAAGTCTGGCCCCCGGATTGCCCAGTATCGCAAGCACTGACGGGAAACAGGAGGAAGCAAGGCTGATGCAGAATCGCGACGGCGTTCAGAAAGGTCCCCAGGATCACGCGGAGGGGCAGCACGGAGCAAAAACACGAAGCAAGATCCTGGAACAATTGCAGACGGGCAATGCAGCGCCATCAGAGAAGCCGGAAAACGGAGTCGAACCCCACAAATCCACAGCGCATCACAACTCAGCGCACCGCCTGTTCGAGCAGCGTCAGCAGCACGACGAAGCGGAGAAGAACAGCGAGAAGACGCGCCTCAACCGCGAGATCGAGCGCCGGCACCTCGATCCTGACAACATTCCGAAGATCTAGAGCCTATCGGAGGAGTCCCGCTGCATAAGCCGCCAGTATTCCCAGCGCCACGACAATTGCGAGCCACACAAGCTTGTTCCCTCCGGGTGACCTCTCCTGCGGAGCAAGAACTTTGAAGGGAGCGCCCGGTGTCGCGCCATGTCGCGCGAGACCGGGCGTATCATTTACCGCATCGGCTCCGCCAAAAGCAGCTTCACTGCTAGGGTCGTCGACCGCACTTTTCGCGCTGTCAGGCGGAGGGGGTTGTGCTTCCATCGTTTACTCCGGGGATTGTTCCGCTATCCGGACGTGCAGCAAGCAGGCCAGCCTAGGCCCGAGTCCCAAGAAATTCCGCTCTGATGAAATCGCGATTCATCCGCGTGATGGTATCGATGCTGATTTCCTTGGGACATGCCTCTTGACACTCGCCGTGGAGTGTGCAGGCGCCGAAGTCTTCCAGATCCATTTGTTCGACCATTTCAAGAGCGCGCCTGTACCGCTCGGGCTGACCCTGAGGAAGAAGTCCGAGGTGCGTGATCTTCGCCGCGGTAAACAGCGAAGCTGAAGCGTTGGGACAGGCAGCCACGCATGCGCCGCACCCGATGCAGGCGGCCGCATCCATTGCGTTGTCGACACTTTCCCTGGGAATGAGCACCGCGTTGGCGTCCTGCGCCCCGCCAGTCGCCGCCGTGATGAATCCGCCTGCCTGGATGATTCGATCGAGCGCCGATCGGTCGACGGTGAGATCCTTGATCACCGGAAACGCGAGCGCACGCCAGGGCTCGATGTAAATCGTGTCCCCGTCCTTGAAGCTTCTCATGTGTAGCTGGCAAGTTGCCGTGCCCTTCATCGGGCCATGCGCAACACCGTTGATCATCAAGCTGCACATTCCGCAGATGCCTTCGCGGCAATCGTGATCAAATGCTATGGGCACATCACCGTGTAGTGTGAGTCGCTCGTTAAGAACATCGAGCATCTCGAGGAACGACATGTCGGGAGCTACGTCGGTGGCCTCGTATGCTACCATTTTCCCCTTGGCGTCAGGGCCAGTCTGTCGCCACACATGAAGCTGGAGATTCACTTGTAGCTCCGCTGCGAGAGCTTTACGTTCTCGAACACGAGGGGCTCCTTGTTGAGGATCGGACTCCGGCCCTCACCGGCGTATTCCCAGGCGGCGACGTAGGAGAAATTCGCGTCGTCGCGAAGTGCTTCACCGTCAGGCGTCTGACTCTCCTCGCGAAAATGACCGCCGCACGATTCGGTTCGGTGCAACGCATCGATGCACATCAGCTCCCCGAGCTCGAGAAAATCGGCGACGCGACCAGCCCTCTCGAGTGACTGATTCAGCTCGACTCCGCTGCCAGGAACGTTTACATCGCGCCAGAACTCCGAGCGAAGCCTCGCGATTCGGTCGAGCGCGAGCTTGAGCCCGGCCTCGTTACGCGACATCCCGCAGTAGTCCCACATGATCCTTCCGAGCTCCCGATGAAAGGAAGCGACTGTTTGTTTGCCGTGTATCGAAAGAAAAATCTTCGTCCGTTCGGCCACCGCGTTTTCTGCCTCGAGAAAAGCCGCGTGAGAGGGGTCGACCTTGCCCGGTTTCTGACTCGCCAGATAGTGGCCGACGGTGTTCGGGATAATGAAGTATCCGTCCGCCAAGCCCTGCATCAGCGCGCTGGCGCCGAGGCGGTTGGCGCCGTGGTCGGAAAAATTGGCCTCGCCGGTGACGTGCAACCCGTTGATGGTGCTCATGAGGTTGTAGTCGACCCAGAGACCGCCCATGGTGTAATGAACGGCCGGGTAGATTCGCATGGGGACCTCGTACGGATTCTCGTCGGTGATACGCTCATACATCTCGAACAGGTTTCCGTAACGCTCACCGATGACATCGGTGCCGAGGCGCTTGATCGCGTCGGCAAAGTCGAGGTAGACTCCCAGCCCGGATCCGCCGACCCCCCTGCCCTCGTCGCAGACTTCCTTCGCGGCACGGGACGCGATGTCGCGTGGAGCCAGATTCCCAAAGCTCGGATACTTCCTTTCAAGGAAGTAATCACGCTCGCCTTCCGCAATCTGCCGGGGCTCGCGCTTGTCGCCCGCCTTCCTGGGAACCCATACGCGTCCGTCGTTCCGAAGCGATTCGCTCATGAGCGTGAGCTTCGATTGATGTTCACCGCTGACCGGAATGCAGGTCGGATGAATCTGGGTGAAGCACGGGTTCGCGAACGCCGCGCCCCGCTTATGGGCGCGCCAGATCGCAGTCGCGTTAGATCCCTGCGCGTTCGTCGACAGATAGAAGACGTTGCCGTAACCGCCGGTGGCGAGAACTACTGCGTCGGCGGCGTGTGATTCGACGGCGCCACTGATGAGATTGCGCGTCACAATACCCCGAGCCATCCCGTCGACCACCACTAGGTCCAACATCTCGGTCCGCGGGAACATCTCCACACCGCCGGTGGCGATCTGCCGTTCCAGCGCCTGATAGGCTCCGAGAAGCAGTTGTTGTCCTGTCTGGCCGCGCGCGTAAAACGTTCGAGAGACCTGGGCGCCCCCGAACGATCTGTTGGCAAGAAGACCACCATATTCCCTCGCGAATGGAACTCCCTGCGCCACGCACTGATCGATGATGTTGACGCTCAGCTCGGCGAGCCGGTATACATTTCCCTCACGCGCGCGAAAGTCGCCGCCTTTGATTGTGTCGTAGAACAGCCGGTAAACGCTGTCCCCGTCGTTCTGGTAGTTCTTGGCGGCGTTGATTCCACCTTGTGCGGCGATGCTGTGCGCGCGCCGCGGCGAATCCTGGAAGCAGAAGCACTTCACGTTGTAGCCGAGCTCTGCCATCGTCGCGGCCGCGGCTCCGCCGGCAAGACCGGAACCGACCACGATGATCGTGTTTTTCCGCTTGTTCGCCGGACTGACCAGCTTCATCTCGAAGCGGTGCTTGTCCCATTTCTGCGGGAGGGGCCCGGTCGGAATCCTTGCGTCCAGGAACGTGGTCATCGGACGATCCCGAAAAAGACCGCAACCGGGATTGCAGTGAAGGCAGCCCACACCAGAATAGCGATCACGACAGAAACCTTGCGGTGGAGCGGATCGGAGGACGGCGGGCTCACGCCAATGCTCCTGACGGAGCTCCACGATCCGTGAAAAAGATGCAAGCCGAGTGCGATCATCGAAACCACGTAGAAGAGCGCGACCCACCAGATCCGAAAGCTGAAAACGACATTTGCAAATACATCTTCACGGCTGAAGACGCCCGCTGGCCTGATCGTTCCCGTCGTGAAGTGGAGGATGTGGACCACGATGAAGACAACGAGGAGAGCTCCTCCCCAGCGCATCGTACGGGAGGCAATGGTCGCCACCTGCGGCTCGCGTTTCGTGTAGCCGATCGGACGCGCCGCACGGCTTTGCCGCGTGAGCTGGACGGCCGCGATAACGTGCAGTACAACGGCGACAATCAACACGGCGCGGAGCGCCCAGAGCAGCTCCCCCGTGTTCTTCAGGAAGCGCGAGTAGGAGTTGATAGCCTCGGGACCGCGAAATACGAGCAGGTTTCCGAGCGAATGGAGGACGACGAACCCGATGCCGATAAGGCCGGTAACCCCCATGACGACTTTTTTGCCGACCATGGAGGCGTAGAAGCCGCGAAGCCTGCCCATCAAAGCCTTACAGCTTTACGGCGCCCATCGGCTCGCGCACCGCATCCGCGCTCTTCGCCAGGGCATCTCGCTCCTCTCGGGTCAGCTCCACCTCGATAATCTTCTCCAGTCCTTTCCGCCCGAGCTTGCATGGCACCCCGAGAAAAAGTCCCGACATTCCGTACTCGCCTTCGAGCCAGGCAGCGCAGGGGAGGATCCGCTTCTGATCACGCACGATCGATTCGCACATCTGCACCGCCGCCGAAGAGGGCGCGTAATAGGCGGAGCCCGTCTTGAGGTGCTTCACTATCTCGGCGCCTCCAGCTCGCGTGCGTTCTACGATCGCGTTGAGCTTCGCCTGCGGCATCAGCTGCGTGATAGGAATCCCGCTCACCGACGTGTAGGAGATCAGCGGCACCATCGTGTCGCCGTGCCCGCCGAGCACCATTGCCTGGATGTCGCGCACGGAGACATCGAGCGCCTCGGCTAGAAAGGCGCGATAACGCGCCGTATCGAGCACCCCCGCCATCCCCAGTACCCGCTCGCGCGGAAAACCAGTGACCTTCATCGCGACGTACGACATGACGTCCAGCGGATTCGACACGACGATCAGGATCGCGTGGGGCGACGTCGACCTGATCTGCTCCGAGACTTGCTTGACGATTCCGGCGTTGGTGTTGAGGAGGTCATCGCGGGACATGCCGGGCTTTCTCGCAATCCCGGCCGTGATGACTATTATCTCGGAATTGCGCGTTTCTTCGTATCCGTTGGTTCCGACGACGCGAGAATCGAAGCCCTCAATGGGAGCCGACTGCCATTGGTCGAGAGCCTTACCCTGAGGAATTCCCTCCTGCACGTCGACCATAACGACGATGCGTGCCAGTTCCTTTTCGGCGATTCGTTGCGCGGTCGTCGCGCCGACATTGCCAGCGCCCACCACCGTAATCTTGTTGACCATTATCTCTTGCTAGACGTTGAGAGCCAGTCCGCGAAAGCTATTCGGGCGCGGCACAGTGAGCAATCGGACTCGTCGGCCTCTCAGCTGTGATGAAGCAAAACCGACGCGTCGCTCAACCGCCAACCTGCGAGAGAGCGCGGAGACCACCGACGCTCATCTGCAGGAGATGATGCTCCTGGGGCTTCGACGCGAGCGCCGCGCGAAAGAACGACTCGAGGGGCAGCCCTTCCCGAAGCGGAGTGCGCAGATCGGTCTCCTGTTCGCCGAATAGGCAGGTGCGAAGGCGGCCATCGGCCGTGAGCCTCACCCGATTGCAGCTCCCACAGTAGGTGTGAGACATCGGGGTGATGATGCCGACGGTGCCCCTGGCGCCGGCAAAGCGGAAATAACGCGCCGGGCCGTTCCCCCTCACCGGACCAACAGCGGCCGCGAGCGGTGCGACGGTTGCAAGCCGAAGCAGGATCTCATCGCTCGGGACCACGTGATCCCAGGTGAGATCTCGCATCTCTCCCACCGGCATCAGCTCGATGAACCGGACGTGCCACTCATGCTCGATGGTGAGTCGCGCGAAGTCGCAAACTTCATCGTCGTTGATTCCGCGCATCACGACGACGTTGATCTTGATCGGCGATAGTCCGGCGCGCTCTGCAGCAGTGGCCGCCGCGATCGGATCAAAGCCGGTAGTTCTTCTGGAGATCGCGCTGATTCTCTCTGGTCGGAGCGAGTCCGCGCTCATATTGACGCGATTGAGTCCTGCTCGAGCGAGCTCTGGAGCCAGGGCCGGCAGCCGCACTCCGTTGGTCGAGAGCGAAATGTCCTCGATCTCGGGAATCGCACGCAGCATCCCGATCAAAACCTCCAGTTGCGGCCGGAGCGTTGGCTCTCCGCCGGTCACGCGCAGGCGGCGCAAGCCGAGTGGCGCGAGCTGGCCCACGACCCGCGCGATTTCCTCGTAGGTAAGGATGTCGGATTTCGGCAGCCACTCGAGTCCCGACAACGGCATGCAGTAGAGACAACGAAAGTTGCAACGATCCGTCACGGAGATGCGGAGATATTCAATGCTCCGTCCGAAGCCGTCGCGTAACGTTTCACTCACCGCTGGCCACTCCGCTTGCCTTCGTCGGATCAACCCACTCGCGCGTTCCATCGCCATAATGCTCCATCTTCCAGATCGGAACGCGCTTCTTGATCTCCTCGATTACATAGCGAGTGCAATCGAGCGCGGGACCGCGATGCGGATGCGCAGCTACGATTGCGACGCTGATTTCTCCGAGAGAAAGCAATCCGGTTCTGTGTTCGACGATCACCGACGAAACGCCAAAGCGGACCTCTGCTTCGGTGACGATTTGCTCGAGCTCGGATTCTGCCATTGCACTGTAAGCTGAGTAATCGATGGCGGTTACAGCACGGCCGTCGTTGGTGTCGCGCACGCTTCCGGCGAAAAGCGAGATCGCTCCGTATCCGACTGACGCAATTTGGGCGATGAGTACACCCGGATCTATTGGGCGAGCAACGAGCGCGACACTTCTCATCCGCCCGCCACGGGAGGAATCAGTGCGATCTCGTCCCTGGGATCGATGATCTGGTCAGCCGCAGCGAATTTGCGATTGACCGCGACTCGGGGAGAATCTGGAAGGATTGAAGCGCCAGGAAGGAGGCGCAGGCGGTTGACGAGATCCGCGACGGTGCTGCCGGATTCAAGCGGGAGTCTGAGGGTCGGGCCGCCGAAGCTCTCGGCGTATGAAGCGAACAGCTGCACCGTCAGTGTGGCCACGTGCGCCCTCCCGCGGGTCGAGCTAAGTCCTTACGCTTCCGACATCTGCGAGACGTCGATGCCAGCGACGAGAGCTCGCAGCTCCTTCGAGGGCTTGAACACCGGAACCGGCCGTGCCGAAACCTCAACCGGAGAGCCAGTCCGCGGGTTGCGCGCCATGCGCGTCTTGCGATTGCGGATCTTGAAGGTGCCGAATCCCCTGACTTCGATGTTCTCCTGGGTCTGGAGTGACTCCTTGATCGCCTCGAGAAAAGCATCCACGACGCGCGCGCAATCCTTCTTGGATATCATCGGCCCGGCAGTACGTGAAATCTGGGTCGTGACACGCTCGACGAGGTCGGCTTTGGTCATTGAAAAACTCCGAATGGAGGCGTGCTAGATAGCGTAAGTGCTTTGAAGTTATGGCTTTACTAATATGCTGTCAAGCGAGCTTAACGCTACCTCACAGCCCCTTTGAGGGCGCTCAGGAACTCCTGAAACAAGGGGCGCGCGTCATGAGGTCCCGGGGCCGCCTCGGGGTGATACTGTACGCCGAACACAGGGAGGTCTCGGTGTCGAAGCCCTTCGATCGTTCCATCATTGAGGTTGATATGGGTGACCTCGAGCTCGCTGGCGCCCTTGACCGATCGCTCGTCGCCGTCCACCGCGAACCCGTGATTCTGGGAAGTGATCAGGACCCGGCCCGTTTCGACCTCCTTTACCGGATGGTTACCGCCGCGATGCCCGTACGGCATTTTCGCGGTCGATCCGCCAAAGGTGAGACCGAGAAGTTGATGCCCGAGGCAGATGCCAAAGGTTGGTATTCCACGGGTCGTGAGTGTACGAATAATCGCCGGGGCGTAGGCGACAGCGTCGGGGTCGCCAGGACCGTTTGACAGAAAGATTCCATCCGGATCCTCCGCGAGCGCGGCTTCGGCCGACGTATCCGCCGGCACGACGGTGACCCGACAATCGTTCTCACCGAAGAGGCGCAGGATATTGCGCTTGATTCCGTAGTCATAAGCGACGATGTGGTGTCGCGCCTGCGGGTCGCCCCAGGTATAGCGCTCCCGGGTCGTCACCCGTGATGCGAGATCGAGCCCTTCCATCGATGGACACGCTTCGAGAGCCGCGAGGCTGGCTTCATCCGGCTCCTCGCCCGCACCGATCACGCCGCGCATGACCCCCACCGATCTCAAGTGACGGGTGAGGCGCCTCGTATCAACATCTTGAATTATTGGCACTTGCGCCGCAGCAAGCCAACCACCTAGCCCGCCCGTCGCGCGCCAGTTGGAATACGTTCCAGACAACTCGCGCACCACTACACCGGCCACCTGTGGGGCGCTCGATTCGGGATCCTCCGCGTTGATCCCGTAATTGCCTATCTGGGGCGCCGTCATGACGACAATCTGACCGCGGTACGAGGGATCGGTGAAGACTTCCTGATACCCTGTCATGTTGGTCGTGAAAACGACCTCGGCGACGGCCGGTAAAAGCGCACCGCCTGATGGCCCCGCGAGCCGGCCACGAAAAAGGGTTCCGTCCTCAAGGAGGAGGAACCCTGGCTCAGTGAGTCGAGTCTCGGCCGCCAACTTACCGCTTCGGAGTGGTAGCTGGAGGTTTGGTAGCCGGAGGCTTGGTCGCCGGTGTTCCAGCTGGCGCTGTCGTGGTCGGTGCTGGCTCCAGCGGAACGGCGGTAGCCGACGTGGGCGGTGGCGCGACGTTCGTCGGCTGAGTGCCAAGCCCTTTCTCGAGCACGGAGCGAGGGGCGGACGTGTGCGTCGACATGATCTGAAGAATGAAGCAAAGGCCGAGGAAGATTCCGCCGCCCCACCAGCTCACGGTGGTAAGGAGGTTTCCTGCCTGCCGGATTCCGATCAATGCGTCAGGAGACGAGCTCGCTCCTCCGAAGCTTGCGGCGAGGCCGCCACCCTTTCCGCTCTGAAGCAGGATGGCGAGAATCAGAACGACGCAGTCGATTACGAGCAGTGTGAGAAGAAACGTGTAAAGCATTGATAGAATTAAAGTTCAGCGTAGCCTTTCAATATCAGCGGGCGAGAGAAGGCAGTCAAGTCTGCGCGATGGAGAGCCACGATGAAGCGTCAACGCTCGCGCCTCCGACGAGGAGTCCGTCCACCTCGGGCGCGGCGAGAAGGCCAGCTGCGTTTGACGGGCTCACGCTGCCGCCGTAGAGGATCGCAATTTGGTCGGCGCGCGTTCCGATCATTTGACCGAGCTCCGACCGAAGCACGGTGTGGATGGCGGATGCGTCGCCGGCTGAAGCGGTCAGGCCGGTGCCAATTGCCCACACCGGCTCGTACGCGAGCACGAAATCCGCCGAGATCAGGTTCGGTGTCTGCGAGACTCCTTCACGCAGTTGATGCGTTACAACACGTTCGGTTTCGCCGGCTTCCCGCTGTTGAATCGTCTCACCGACGCACAGCATGAAGGTCATCCTGGCACGCGCCGCGGCCAGACACTTCTTCGCGCACTGAGCGTCGGTCTCACCAAATATGTGGCGGCGCTCAGAGTGTCCAACCAGTACTACCGTCGCGCCGGCGTCCTTCGCCATTGGCGCAGAGATCTCACCCGTGAACGCTCCCTTCTCCGCCCAATGGATATTCTGCGCCCCGGTGAGCACGTCACTGCGATTTGCGGCAGCCTCCGCGACAGTCGTCAGAGCGACAGCAGGGGGAAAGATGATGATCGTACGATCGCTGCGCGGAGCATACCCGGCCATAAACGTTTCCATGAATATCTTTGCTGCACTCGGGCCGTTATTCATCTTCCAGTTGGCCGCGAGGACCGGCCACTTCATTAGACCGCCTCGTCGAGTACTTCCACTCCGGGCAACTTCTTCCCTTCCAGGAACTCGAGGGATGCTCCGCCGCCGGTCGAGACGTGACTCATTTTTTTCTCGAGGCCCGCCTCGCTGACCGCGGCCGCGGAATCACCCCCGCCCACGATCGTGGTGGCGCCTTTCTCCGTCGCCCGCGCCATCGCGTCCGCGATCGCGCGCGTCCCGGCGTCGAACGGCGGCGTCTCGAAGACGCCCATAGGGCCGTTCCAGATTATCGTCTTCGCGGCGGCGATCGCGCGCGAATACGATTCGATGCTCTGCGGCCCGATGTCGAACATTGCCTCGTCCTTCGGTATTGCATTGCGCGAAACTGCCTTGGCTTCGCTGGAGCGATCGAGCGAAGGAGCGACCATCGCGTCGTGCGGCAGAGTGAGCCGCATAGCTGCGCGAGCCAAAAGGTCTTTCGCCATCGGAACCCGCTCTTCCTCGACGAGCGACTTCCCCGTTTCGAGGCCCATTGCCCTATAGAAAGTGCACGCCATCGCGCCGCCGATCAGCAGCCCGTCTACCTTAGGAAGCAGCTGCTCGATGACATCGATCTTGCCCGAAATCTTGGCACCGCCGAGTATGGCGACAAAGGGGCGCTTCGGATTGCTGAGCGCACCGCCGAGGTAGTCAAGCTCGCTCTGCATCAGAAGTCCCGCGACCGCAGGCCGGAGATGCTCAGCGACCCCAACGGTTGACGCATGGGCGCGGTGCGCCGCGCCGAACGCGTCATTGACGAAGAAGTCGCCCAGCTCGGCGAGAGCCCGGGACAGGCGAGGATCGTTCTTTTCCTCTCCGCCGAGGAAGCGTGTGTTCTCGAGCAGCAGAAGCTCGCCTGGCTTGCACGATTGACTCGCCTTTAGCGCCTCATCGGAGTCAGTGGACTCAACGAACACGACCTTGCATCCGGTCAGCTCACCCAACCGCTTCGAGACAGGCTGAAGCGAATACTTCAGCTCTGGCTTGCCTTTGGGGCGCCCGAGATGCGAGAGGATAACGGGACGCGAGCCGCGCTCGAGCAGCAGCTCGATGGTCGGGAGCGCAGCGCGGATTCGCCTATCGTCCGTTATGTGCCCGTCTTCATCGAGCGGGACGTTGAAATCCACCCGGACGAGGGCGCGTTTGCCACTCACTTCGGCATCGCTTAGATCGCGAACGGTTTTCTTTCGCATGATGCCGCTCGTGCTAGAGGCGGGACCCCATGAAGCGTAGCATGTCCACGCAACGCGAGGCGTATCCCCATTCGTTGTCGTACCAGCCTTGGACCGTCACGAGCGTTCCGTCGATGACATTGGTAGTCTTCGAATCGAGGATGCAGGACGCCGGGTCACCGATGAAGTCGCTCGAGACCAGCTCCTCATCGGTGTAGCGGATGATCCCCTGCAGGGGCCCGTCCGCCGCTTTCCGGAACGCTTCGTTGACGGATTCCTTGGTCGCACCGGCATTTTCGATTTCCACCGTCAGCACCGTGTACGACACGTCGGGTGTGGGGACTCGTATCGAGCTGCCGTCGATTTTTCCCTTCACCTCTGGAATCACTAGCGAGGTCGCTTTCGCTGCGCCGGTCGTCGTGGGGATCATCGAGAGTGCGGCGGCGCGCGCACGGCGCAGGTCCTTGTGCGGGAGATCGAGGATCTGCTGGTCATTGGTGTAGCTGTGAATCGTCACCATGGATCCGTGACGGAACCCAAAGGCGTCGCGAATGACTTTGACCATCGGCACCAGGCAGTTCGTAGTGCACGACGCGTTGGAGACGATCGTGTGCTTCGACGAATCGTACTTGTCGCTGTTGACGCCCATGACGATTGTGATGTCTTCGCCCTTGGCCGGCGCCGAGATCAGCACTTTCTTGGCGCCCACGTCGATGTGCTTGCGCGCGGCGCTTGCGTCGGTGAAGCGTCCGGTCGACTCGAGCACGATGTCGACGCCCAGGTCTTTCCAGGGAAGCGCCGTGGGGTCCTTCTGAGCGAGGACTTTTATCTCGTCTCCATCGATTACGATCGAGTCCTTGCCGGCTTCGACGTCTCCCTGATAGGTACGGTGCACCGAGTCGTACTTGAAGAGGTGCGCCAGCGTCTTGGTATCGGTCAGGTCGTTGACTGCGACGAAATCCAAATCGGCCACGCCCTGGCTTTTGGCGGCGCGAACGACTTGACGCCCAATCCTTCCGAAACCGTTGATGCCTATCCTTGTGCCCATTCCCTGAGCTCCATTCGGTTAAAGCCGGTCACCACTTGCGTGGGCCCGGCCAAAAGTCACGTAGCTGATTATCCGCACGCCCGCGTCGTACAGCACCTTTGCGCACTCGTTCAACGTCGCTGCCGTTGTCACCACGTCGTCAACTACCACCACGTGTGCGCCCGCGAGCGATTCAAAATTCTGTGCCGCAACTTGAAACGAGCCCGCAACGTTGCCCAGCCGCTGTTCCGGTGTCAACCGCGTCTGACTCCGGGTCTCACGCGAACGAACTACGACATTCTCCCATACAGGAATGCGCCACCGCTCCGAAAGTCCAGCCGCGATCAGCGCACTCTGATTATACCCACGCTCTCGTTTTCTCGCTGACGCCAACGGGATCGGTATCAGGCCGGCGCGCTCTTCGACCACATCCCTCGGCCACGACAGCCGGCTCATCCGCTCGGCCATCTCGTCGGCGACAGTCGACCAGCCTCCGTACTTGAGAGCGTGAACGATGTTGGACGCGGGCTCCGCTGGCACCCAGCAAAATGATCTTACGGCGCGCACATACGGAGGAAGAAGCTCACACCAGCGGCAGCTATCCAAGACGAGAGGGTGGCCGCAACGCTCGCACTGGGGTGAAGCCAGCCGTCGCACCCTGGTCCAGCAAAGAGAGCATACGACTCCGGTCTCCGTATGCGACAAAAGCCGATCGCACGCGACGCAGGCGCGCGGCAGCAGCAGATCGAGCGCACCGGAAAGCCTATCGCGAATCGAGGTCCGTCCTGTTTCCAGACCTACAGCAGCGACTGTCGCATCGCCTCCCGATCGGGCTCGATTCCGAACCACCGTTGAAACGACAGCGCGCCCTGCTCCAGCAGCATGGTCAGGCCATCGGCCGCCCGGTTCCCGTTTTTCCGCGCCGCTTTCACCCACGGTGTGCCCCCTCGTCGGTACACCAGGTCCATGACTCCCGTCGACCTAGAGAGCCGTGAGGCATCGATAGGCTGCTCGTCATTCTGCTGGCCGATCGGAGTAGCGTTTACCACCAATGTCGCGTCCGAGAGAGCCCGTTTGACGCTCTTTTCGATGCGGGCAACATCGGGAAAGCGGCGGACGAGCGCGTCGGCTTTGAGGGCGTTCCTGGCGACGATAGACACGGTTGCATCGCCCCACGCCTCGACGGCGGCGAGAACGGCGGCCGCGGCTCCGCCCGCTCCGAACAGCGCGATACTCGCACCCGACGGCTTTCCACCGAGCAATGCCTGAGCGGCGGCGTCGAATCCGCCAACGTCCGTGTTGTCGCCATGAAGTCGCCCTGCCTCGAACCAGAAGGTATTGACCGCTCCGGCGCGCGCAGCCAGATCGGTCAGCTCGTCACAACGGTCGTGCACGGCGGCTTTGTGCGGAATGGTCACGTTGCCGGCGGCGGATATTTTCTTGAGCTTCCAGAAGAGGTGTCGTAAATCCGATGCACGGACTTCGAGCGGCTCATACACGAGTGCAATGTTGGCTGCGCGAAGCGCGGCGTTCTGGAACGTCGGCGAGAGAGAATGGCCAACGGGATTGCCGAGCAGGACCAGCCGGCCCGGGTGTTCCATAGTGGACGTCCTCTCAGCCGGCGAGTCTGTCAAAGAGCTTCTCCAGCTCCTGCTCCAGCAGATCCGCCGTCTGTCGATAGGTCTCGAGATCGCCACCGTACGGATCGCTTATTCCCTGATTGGCGGAGCCGGAGGTGTACTCGTCGATGACGTGTGCCTTCCCACGACCGCCCATTTGCTTCACCGGCTCGAGGTGTCCCGGCGTCATCACGAAAATCAGATCGGCCTCCGAGACAATCGCGGGGGTGAGGTTTCTCGCGCGGTGCCCGGTGAGGTCCAGCTCTCGCTCCATTCCAACCAGCAGTGCCTCGTCGGTCGCCGGAGCGTTGTCCCACGCGTTCGTGCCCGCGCTGGATACGTTGATATCCCGAATGCCGCGGCGGGCAGCGATCTTCCGCGCCAGCGCTTCCGCGAGCGCGCTCCGGCAGGTATTCCCACTGCAAACGAAGAGGAGATTCATCTCTCAAGCATCGCCGACGAGGTCCGGGACGCTTTCCCTCAACCTTGCAGCAGCAATAGCGCCAGGGCGGATCACTCTTGGCAGTCGACCCGTGCAGTCGACAACCGTCGATGGCTGCGACTCCTGCAGGGTTCCGCCGTCGAGCACGAGCAACGTGCCACGCGCAATCGCTTCCCCCCATTGCGCTACGATCTGATCGGCGCTCGTCGCGGGGGCGACGCCAGGCCTGTTGGCGCTCGTGGACGTTATCGGATCCCCGTGCGCGCGAATGAGGCGCACCAGCGAAGGCTGTGGTGTCCAGCGAACAGCGACCCCTCCCTCAGGACCGCGCAACCGATCCGGTACGCGCTTCTCACCGCCCGGCAGAACCAGCGTGAGCGGTCCCGGCCAGAAGCGCGCCGCAAGGGTGGAAGCATATCCGGTCAAATGGAGTCCCAGCCGCGTGATCATCTCACTCGCGGCAACGAGCAGCAGAAACGGCTTACCCGGGACGCGGCTCTTTAGACTTACAAGGGCCTCGACCGAGCGCTCGTCTACGGCGCCGCCGAATCCATAGACCGTCTCTGTCGGATAGGCGAGGACCTTCCCCGCGCCAAGATGGGCGAGCGCTCCGTTGATGGCCCGGTCGACTTCCTCAGGCGACCAGAAGGGCACGACCATCGACTGCGGTTTCATTCGCGGAAGATACTCAGCGCCTCCGCTAACGCGAAATCAATTTCCTCGGTGATCTTAACCGCGCGCTCGCTGCCGCGGACGACGACAACGGTCAGTCCGATCTGTTCGCACAGACTGGCGTCGTCCGTCGCTATTCGATCCGCTTCACGCGCTTCGCGGTGAGCCCGCTCGATGATTTTTCTCGGAAAAGCTTGCGGTGTCTGTGCCCGCCAGAGGCCGAACCGGTCGACGGTAACGACGACCTTCCCGGAGGAATCGACCCGCTTGAGGGTATCCGTGAGGGGAAGCGCCGCGACCGCTCCGTTGCCTTTCCGGGCTTCCTCGATGACGCGCCCGATCGTTTCGCTGGAGACGAGTGGGCGTGCTGCGTCGTGGATGACGACAATCTCGCATTCGCTAGGCAGGTCTTCGAGTCCGTTGGCGACGGATTCGCCGCGGTGCCTGCCGCCGACGGAGAGAAGAAGGCGGTCGCCGTCACTTTGAAATATCCATGGCGGCGGGTCGCCCAGATACTCGCGCGGCAACACACAGACGACCATCGCTACGTCGGCCCGGGCCTGGAAGGTTTGGATGCTATGAAGCAGCATCGGTTTCCCTGCGACCCAACGGAACTGCTTCAGCTCTTTCGATCTGACGCGCGAGCCGGTTCCTGCGGCGACGATGACCACACCAACGTCGCGCTTCATCTACGCATCCAAGGTTTGACGGCGGTCGAGCATTTACGCGTGAAACAACTGCCGGAACAGATCGTTGATCGTCCGCACCCCAACGATCTCAAGCCCTCGCGGTCCCCGCTTCGGTATCCCGCGCTCAGCCATGTAGGCTTTAGTCATTCCCATCTTAGCAGCCTCCCCGAGACGCCGTTCGGCCTGTGACACCGGACGGATCTCGCCGCCAAGTCCTACCTCGCCGAGGAAAATCGAAGAGTTCGCGACGGGGCGATCGTAGACGCTCGACGCGAGCGCACTCGCCACGGCAAGATCGCCCGCCGGCTCCTGCATCCGCACCCCTCCAACGACGTTGAGGAACACATCGAGCTGAGAGAAAGACAGCCCTGCCCGCTTGTCGAGCACAGCCAGTAGCAGGGCCAGACGGCGTCCGTCGTAACCGGTGCTAACGCGCTGCGGAGTTCCGTACCCAGCCTTGGCGGCGAGACCCTGGATCTCGATCAGCACCGGCCGAGAGCCTTCGAGCAACGCGGTCACCGCACTGCCAGACGAATCGTTGAGCCTGTCACCAAGGAAAAGCTCCGAGGGATTTTCGACGGCAATGAGCCCCTCCTCCGTCATGCGAAATACGCCGATCTCGTCGACGCTGCCGAATCTGTTCTTGGTGGCCCTAAGGATTCGGTGCTCGAGCATTCCCTCGCCCTCGAAGTAGAGCACGGTGTCGACGATGTGCTCCAAGGTCTTTGGACCCGCGATGCCGCCACCCTTGGTGACGTGCCCCACGGCGAACACCGTGGTCTCGGTCTCCTTCGCGAATCGCATCAATCGCGCTGCGCATTCCCTCACCTGCCCCACGTTTCCGGGCGCACCTTCGAGATCGCTGGTGAAGACGGTCTGGATCGAATCGACGACGATGGCGTCGAGCTGCCGCGAACCGGCGGTAGCGAGAATCGTTTCGAGCAACGTCTCGTTCAGGAGTGCGACGTCTTCCGCCGATCCATGCAGGCGCTCGGCCCGCAGCTTGACCTGGAGCGCTGATTCCTCCCCTGAGACGTAGAGCGTCGAATGCCCGAGCTGCTGAAGTTTTCCCGCCACCTGAAGCAGCAGCGTCGATTTTCCGATTCCTGGCTCCCCGCCGACTAGCACCATCGAGCCGGGTACGATGCCCCCGCCCAGAACGAAATCAAATTCCTTGATTCCCGTCTTGAGGCGCCTGCCTTCGGAGCTCTTCACATCGCGGAGCCGTGGAGTCGGGGCCACGCTTCCGCCATGCGACATTGACTTCTGGCCAGCGACCCGACGACCGGACGCCGTAGCCGACGCTCGCGGTGTCGCCATTTCCTCGACGAGCGAGTTCCACTCGCCGCAGACGTCGCAGCGACCCGCCCACTTGGGGTGGTCGGCGCCGCAGTTGGTGCAGCGGTAAACCGTTTTTGCTTTCGGACTCACTGCGGCGCTAGACGGGGCGAGAGGTTCTCGAAGCGGGTGTAGGTCTTGTTGAAATACAGATTCACGAAGCCGGTCGGCCCGTTGCGCTGTTTTCCGACGATGATCTCGGCGCGGCCCTCGAGCGAGTTGCCATCCTTATCGGTGGGGCCGTCGTACACCTCCTGCCGGTAAATGAACATCACGAGATCGGCGTCCTGCTCGATGGCGCCTGACTCCCGCAGGTCGGAGAGCTGCGGCCGCTTGTTCTCGCCCGTGCGCTGCTCCGGCGCGCGAGAGAGCTGGGACAAGGCGACGACCGGAACGCGGAGCTCGCGTGAGAGAGCCTTGAGCGAGCGCGAGATGTAGCTGATCTCCTGCTGCCTGCTCTCGGTGTTAGTTGGTCCCTGCATTAGCTGGAGATAGTCGATGACGACCATCCCGATGTTGTTCTCCATCTTGAGGCGCCGCGCCTTGGAACGCATCTCGAGCAGCGTCATGCTCGGGGTGTCATCGATCCAGATGGGAGCGTGACTCAGAATGCCCGCGGCCCGTCCAAGGCGGACGAACTCCTCGTCGTGGAGCTTCCCCTTGCGAAGACGCTGGGCGTCGACGCGTCCCTCCGATGTGAGCAGGCGCTGGACGAGCTGCTCCTTGCTCATCTCGAGCGAGAAAAACGCGACCGGCACGTTGTTGTCGAGGGCTGCGTTCTGCGCGATGTTGAGGACGAATGCGGTTTTTCCCATGGAGGGACGCCCGGCGACGATGATGAGATCCGACGGCTGGAAACCTGCCGTCAGCTCGTCCAGGTCCTTGAAGCCGCTCGCCACGCCCGTAATCGATCCGCTGCCACGCTGGATCTCCTCGATGCGCTCCATCGTCGGCCAGAGGAGCTCCTTGATGCGCATGAAGCCTTCAGAGCCGCGACTCTGATTGACCTCGAAGATCTTGTGCTCGGCTTCGTCCAGCAGCTCGGTCGCGGGAGAGGCGGATTCGAAAGCCTCCGACACGATCGCCGTCGAGACTTCGATCAGACGCCGGCGGAGTGCCTTCTCACGAACGATTTTGGCGTGGTACTCGACGTTTGCAGCTGTGGGAACCGCGTCGACGAGGAAACCGATGTAGTCCTTGCCGCCACTCGACTCGAGGGAACCAGCACGGCCCAGCTCCTCCGACAGCGTGAGCGGATCTACTACGTCACCGCGCTCCGACAGCGCGACCATCGCGCGAAAGATCCGCCGGTGGCCTTCGCGATAGAACATCGTGTCGTCGAGGAACTCGGTGGCGCGAAGAATCGCATCCGGGTCCATGAGCATCGCCGACAACACCGCCTGCTCCGCATCTTCGGAATAAGGCGGGCGGCGATCCCTATACGGATCGCGAGCCTGCGGGGCTATCGAGAATTCTACGGGCGAGCTTGACATCTTGCCAAGTGGGGCGTTTCCAGGCCGGGTTGCGTAGCAGCGCGGCGGGGTGATAGGTGACGATCAGCGGTATGCCATGATACCGATGGACGAGCCCACGAAGTTGTCCCAATGGGGTCTTGGTTTGCAATAGCGTTTGTGCCGCAAAGGTTCCGAAGGCCACGATTACTTTGGGCTTGATGAGGTCGAGCTGTTTAACGAGATACGGACTACACGCCCCCACCTCCTCCGGCAGAGGATTGCGATTTCCCGGAGGGCGGTGCTTGAGAACGTTGCAGATGAATACCTGCTCTCTCGTCAGATCGATCGCGGCGAGGATCTTGGTGAGGAGCTGGCCGGCCTGGCCAACAAATGGACGGCCGGTCTCATCCTCTTTCGCTCCCGGCGCTTCGCCGACGCAAACCAAATCCGCCCTCGGGTCACCCTCGCCCGGCACTTCGTTTGTCGCGGTAGCGTAAAGCGGACAGCGCGTGCACTTACGGATTTTTTCCGCGACCTCCTCCAGAGAACCAAGCTTCTCGATTGCGGAAGGGATGAGTTCCGCCTCGTTCGCGCTCACTATGATTCCTTTCTTGAATGCCATATCGTCCGGAGCGTCAACTGCAGGTGGTAATGACTCGATTGCGGGTTCCGCGAAAACCTCGGAAGCCGTTATCGGCGCGTCAACATTTACGCCAGCATCCCGGAGCGCCGTACGCCAGTCCTGCGAGCCCTGGGGAGCAACCTCCCGAATGCTCCGATGCGGCTGGATCGCCGCGCCGGGCCTCATTGCCGCTCCCAGCAGCCGCATCACATCTTCCACGTGCAAGCCGTCGAGCGTGAGCTCGGACTCTCCGAGCTCACGTCGCTGCTCCAGGTAGCGGCGGAGCAAAGCCTTAGCGTCCACTCAGCTCCTCTTCTACGCGGTCAAGAAGAATCTCCGCAAGGTCGGTCTTGGACATCAACTTGAGGTCTTCCTGCTTCCCGTTGCGGCCGATAACCGTGACACGGTTCGTATCGACCCCGAACCCGGCGCCCGGCTCCTTCGCGTCGTTCAGCACCACGAGGTCGAGGTCCTTGGCCTTGAGCTTCTCTCGTGCATTCCTGATTCCATCGGTCGTCTCCAGCGCAAAGCCAACGATCAAGCTCTTCTTCTTGCGCTTCGAGATCGTCGACTTCAGGATGTCCTCCGTTTGCTCCAGCTCGATCTTTCGTGCGCCCCGACCTTTCTTGATCTTGGACTGCTCTTCTATCGCGGGCCGAAAATCTGCCGGCGCCGCAGCCATGATGAGGACGTCGGCGGTGGGGAGCGCTTCGGCAACGGAGCGCGACATGGCCTGCACGGTATCTGCTCTCACCGTGTTGATCTCAGACGGAAGCGCGATATCGACATGACCCGCAATCAGAGTAACATCCGCGCCCCGGCGCCAGGCGGCACGGGCTATGGCGATACCCATCTTTCCGCTGCTGTGGTTGGAGATGAATCTCACTGGATCGATAGGCTCACGCGTCGCGCCCGCAGTTACCACGAGTCTCTTGCCGGCAAGAGCTGAGTTGCCCTCGAGCAGCCTTCCAACGTGGCTCATGATCTCTTCCGGTTCGGGCATACGGCCTGTTCCGGTTCCCTCGCCTACAGCCAACGGGCCTTTGGCCGGCTCGAGAATCTCGTAGCCCAGGGAGCGCGCCTGCGCGACGTTTCGTTTCGTCTGCGCGTGGGACCACATCCGGTCGTTCATCGCGGGTACGAGAAGGACCTTCGACTGAGCCGCGAGAAGGCAGGCTGTCAACAGATCGTCGGCGAGGCCGTGCGCGGCCCGACCGACAAAATCAGCGGTAGCCGGTGCGACGACGATGACCTTTGCTTCGCGCGCAAGACGAATGTGATCGAGAGCGTGGCCCGGGCCGAATATCTCGGTATGGACGGGCCGTCCCGTGACCGCTTCGAATGTTATTGGTCCGACAAACTCGCGCGCCGCGCGCGTCATCACGACATCGACTTCAGCGCCCGATTGCGTAAGCAAACGCGCCAGCCACACTGACTTGTAGCTGGCGATGCCCCCGGTGACGCCGAGGAGGATCCGACTGCCTGAAAACGGACGCGCGGTAACTACTCCGTGCGGCGGCGCGGAACGACGCGATAGCTCACATCGCCCTCGGTGAGCTCCTCGAGTGCGCGAGTGGTGAGCTTCTTTTCGCCGGGCGCCGAGCGGTCGCGCGGGAACTCGTTGAGAACGCGCGCGTATTTGGCGGCCACGAGAACTCCGAGGTACTTGTTGGTCGCATGCTTCGCGACTTCGGTCGGAATGAAAACCTGCATTACTTCCTCGCTGAATAATGATCGATTGCGCGCTGAATCCCGGTCATCAGATCTCTGACACGCGCATCGAGTGCTCCATCGCGGGAGCGCTTCAATCCTTCTGCTTCTATGATGTTGGAGATCGCCGCGACAGCCGAATCTACTTCGTCGTTGACCACGACGTACTGATACAAATCTAGCGCTTTTAGCTCGTCTATGGCACTTCTGAATCGACGAATGAGCGATTTCGGGTCCTCTGTTCCCCGCGCCTCGAGCCGGTCGATTAGAGCCTTGGCCGAGGGCGGCAGAATGAAGATCAGCACAGAGTCGGGAAATGCAGCCGCAAACTGCCGGGAACCCTGGACGTCGATATCCATGATGACATGCTTCCCCGACGACAGCACCCGATCCACCTCGGAGCGCAGCGTTCCATACAGGTGACCATGAACCTCCGCTGACTCCGCGAACTTTCCCGCCTTCTGGCCACGCCGGAAGTCCTTCAGCGACAGGAAGTGGTAATCGCGCCCATGCACCTCACCCTCGCGCGGATCCCGAGTCGTGCATGAGACCGAGTATCCCACGTCTCGCCTCACCACCAGCAGCTTGTGGGCGATGGTGGTCTTACCCCCGCCGGACGGTGAAGACAGGATTATCGGGAAGGCCATTACTCGAGGTTCTCTACCTGCTCACGAATCCGCTCGAGCTCTTCCTTCGTTCCAATCACATCGTCGAGAATCGGTCCATCGTTGGCCTTGCTGCCGATCGTATTTGCTTCGCGGACCATCTCCTGTAGGATGAAGCCGAGGCGCTTCCCCACAGGCTCGCTGGTATTGGCGCGCACCGTGTCCCGAAACGCGCTGAGGTGAGACCTGAATCGATCCAACTCCTCGGCGATGTCGAGCTTGTCGGCGAGGATTGCAACCTCCTGCGCGATGCGCTGCGGATCTGCTCCCGTTCCGCCGACAAGCTCTCCAACCGTACGCTTGATGCGCTCGTGCTGCTCCTTCAGCCGAAGCGGCGCGCGAGCTTCTATTTGCGAAAGCCGGCCTTCTACGGCCTGCACGCGGTCGAGGAGAAATGCCGTCAGCTGAGTGCCTTCCGCCCTTCGCATCGCGAGTAAATTGTCGATCGCTTTGCTCACAATTGCCGTGAGCGCCTGGCCGGCGGCCGGATCCACCTCGTCGCTTGGCGTGGCTATGACATCGGGAAGTCGAAGCACGGTGGCGAGGTCCACTTCGCCACCCAGCGCGAGCTTTTTTTGGAGCTCCTTGAGGGTCGCGGCGTACTGCGCCAAGCGGGCCTCATCGATGATCGGTCCGAGCGAAGACTCCCGGTCGACACGGGCCGTCAGGGTAACGTGACCGCGAGCAATCTTCTGCCGAAGCAGCTCCCTGATCTCGCCTTCCCAGCGACCGAATGCTGACGGAAGCTTGAGATTGGGGCTGAAGAACCGGTGATTGACCGTTCTGATCTCGACGCTGGCGCGGGCTTCGCCCACTGCCCCGTCGGCCGCGCCAAACCCCGTCATGCTGGATATCATGTGAAGTGGGCTATCCTACGAAGTGACAATGAGTTTGTCAATTCCAGAAATCCCACCTGACGCCGTAGATCGCGAGCACTCGCGGCATCTCGAATCCCGGAACCACCTGATATTGGTAGGCGAGAATGTTCCGCTGCTGGTAGCTGATGACGGCGCGGAGGATCCGGATCTCGAGCATTGCCGACACCGTCTTGTACGCCGCCAGCCGAACGTCGCCCGCGCTCAGCGGAAAAATGTTGTGTCCCCGATATTCGTACACCGCGGCGGCGCGCAACTCGAAGTCGCCCCTCGGAAAGCGCTTGCTGAAGTTATTGGCGAAATTGATTTCGGATCGGCTCTGGTACTCGGGCTGGTAGGGCCCGGTGCTATCCCACCTGATGACCCACGCATCGATCCCAAATCCTTTTCCTATTGCTCCACGAATGGATGCGGTGCCGGCGCTCGTTTTTCCGGCCGCCGTCGGCAGAAACAAGGTGTCGTAGACAACTGGAGCGCGTCCCTGGGTTTTGTCGGTGGTGATCGTCCCTACGGACAGCCAGGGGCCGAAGATCCTGAGAGCGACTTCCCCGCGCAACGATGTGATACTCGGAAGTGCACCAGACGTCGGGACCGATTGGGCGACGGCCGCAGCAAACGCAATGAAGGGGAGCGGCTGGAGGCGAATTCCCGCATCGGCGTTAGTCACCTGACGCAATCCATCGTGCTCGGCGAGGCCGCTCAGGACCGCAAACGATGTCACCAAATCAAGTCGACCTGAGACCGAGTTATAGGTGGTTCCACCCAATGCTCTCAGCCGGTCCTGCACCTCCAGGCGAACGGGTCCGCGAGTATAGCCGGCGCTCAGATTGTACTGCGTCTCCGAGCCCGTTCGTGGCAGGGTGTCGGGCTGACTGATGGCGCCGACGCTTCTGTCCGGACCGGTGGTACCCTTGAAGGCGACTGATGCAACGCTCGCCTGTGCCCACGGACCGCCGGGCATTCCAACCGCCGCGCGGAGATAGGCGTTCGTGTGGGTCGCATCCAGCGAGAGAACCGGTGGCCTGCCCACCGTGGGACGCTGTTGGTCCCTGGTAGCGTGGGTCCGATTCACGAATCCGTCGATACTCCATCCTTTGCGGGCGATTCCGACCCGACTCAAGAGCGAGAGCGCGTCGCCGGCTCCCGCGAACCGCGAGCTGGTCACTCCATACTGCTGCCCCGCGAACTGGAGCACGCCGCCGTTGTCGAATCGCTTGCCGTAGAAGCCGCGATACAGGTTCGTGTCCTCGTTTCCTGTGGCGATGTCGACCCGGGTGTAGGGGTCGGTGTTGTCGACACGCCAACTCCGCAGGTAAAGGCGCAACTCGGTCGCACTGCGCTCGATGCTCAGATGCTCAAGCGTCCAGAGCTGCACGATCGAGAGGTCGAGTAATCCACCTGTCGTATTGTCCAGCGCGTCCATCTCGACGCCGTCGTAAAAGACGCGCACCCGCCGGAAATCGGCGTCGTAGCTCGCCATCTGGGGCGTTGCGAGCCAGCCCGATCTGAAGGTGGTGACTCCGGGGATCCGATCGAGTAGATCTGCAACCGTGAGAGCCCCCGTCGCGAACAGCTGCGCACGATTCCATTCGTATTGGGGACCGATCTCGTAGGTAGCGGGATCGACAAATCTCCCGATCGGGGGCTTGATGGAATCCCGCTTTGCTTTCACACTGTCCGCAGTCGAGTCCGTTTTCGGCTTTACCGGAATCGGCACTTGACTCGTCGGCGGGGGCACTATCTGCGCGCGAGCAGGAAGCGCGGTTGCGTAAAAAAGAGCCCCGGCGAGAAGGCCGAGGCGGGCTGAACTGCGCCGGGGCCCGGATGTCCCGCTCAGCGAACTCTCCCGCGAATGAACTCGAGAAAGGTACCCGTTGGCACGCCCGTCGGTCCCTTTGGAATCGTGACGAGATCGGTCTCCGAGTATGCGGTGCCGGCGATGTCGAGGTGCGCCCATGCGTAGCCCTCGGCAAACTCCTTTAAAAAAATCGCCGCGGTCACTGCGCCGGCAGGCCGGCCACCCGAATTCTTGACGTCGGCGACATCGGACTTGATGAGGTCCTTGTACTCGTCCCAGAGAGGAAGCGGCCAAGCCGGCTCGCCCGCTCGTTTTCCTGCCGCGAGAATTTCGGCGATCAAAGCGTCATCGGTGGAGAAAACTCCGCTGGCCGTGTGTCCGAGAGCGATCACACAGGCGCCGGTGAGCGTCGCTGCGTCAATCACTACATCGGGCTCGAAGCGCTTGACGTAGGAGAGGCAATCCGCCAGAACGAGACGCCCTTCCGCGTCCGTGTTGATGATCTCGATGGATTTTCCGTTCTGCGCCTTGACGACGTCGCCCGGGTTCATCGCGGTGCCGGAGGGCATGTTGGTGGTCGCGCCAACGATGCCCACGACGTTAACCTCGGGCTTCATCTGGCCTATCGCTTCGAACGTACCCAGCACTCCAGCGGCGCCGCACATGTCGAACTTCATGAACTCCATTCCCTGCGCGGGCTTGATGGAGATGCCCCCACTGTCGAAGCAAAGTCCCTTGCCGACCAGAGCCACCGGTTTCGCGTTGGGCTTCCCACCTTTGTACTCGAGTACGATCAGCTTCGGATCCTCGGTTGTGCCCTGAGCGACGGCGAGGAAGGAGCCCATCTTCTCCACTTCCATCTCGCGGCGGCCGAGGACAGTGATCCCCATTCCATATCGCTTTGCGATGTCGGCGGCTGTCTGCGCGAGAAAATCCGGCGTGCAAAGATTTCCCGGCATCATCGCGAGGCGACGTGCAAGGCTTTGGCCGGCACCAATCGCTTGCCCGTTGGCAAGACCGCGGCGGCTGTCATCAGTGTTGCTGGTGAGGATCACGGCCTTCTCAAGCGGTTTCTTTCGCTCCGCCTCGGGGGGCTGCGACTTGAGGTCAGCATACTCCCACGCGCCGTTGATCAAGCCTGCGGTAATGGCCTCGGTCTCGTCCGGCGAGATCTGGCCTGAGTACCACACCATCTCTCCGACTCCCAGTCGCTGCGCATTCCGGCCGGCCAAGGTCGCCGCGCGCCTGAACGCGGCTTTACGATCTGTGACCGCACCCATTCCCACCAGCAGCAGACGCCGAGGGCCTTTGGCAACGCCGGTGAGGTGGAGCGTCTCGTCCCTGGCGCCACGGAAATCTTTCATCTCGAGCATGCGGGAGAGCGCTCCCTCAGTGGCGCTGTCCAATCCCGCAATTCCTGCCAGCGTCGGATTCTCAACGAGCGCGACGACGAGCAGCGCGGTGCCGACTTCCGCCGGATTCACCGAGTTGATGCTGACGGAAAGCACTTTCTAGCTCTTCATCCCGGCGATCACCTGATCGCCAAACGCAGACGTCGAGATTTCTGTGGCCCCGGGCATCTGGCGCGCGAGATCGTAGGTCACCCGCTTCGACTTGATCGCGTTTTCCATTCCCTTGACGATGAGTGAAGCGGCTTCGTTCCAGCCCATGTACTCGAACATCATCACCCCGGAAAGAATGACGCTGCCCGGATTGATCTTGTCGAGATTGGCGTACTTGGGTGCCGTTCCATGGGTAGCCTCGAATACGGCTACTCCATCGCCGACATTGCCGCCGGGTGCGATGCCGAGTCCACCGACCTGCGCTGCCGCCGCGTCGGAGAGATAGTCGCCGTTCAGATTGGGCGTCGCTATTACTGAGTATTCAGATGGGCGAAGCAGCAGCTGCTGGAACATCGAGTCAGCAATCCGGTCGCGTATCACAACCGCATCAGCACGGGCCGTAGGTCCGCCTTTCGCGAGCTCGGACTCGGTGCACGTATCATCCGGGAATTTCTCGCGCGCGACCTCATAGCCCCAGTCGCGGAATGCACCTTCCGTGAACTTCATGATATTGCCTTTGTGCACGAGTGTCACCGACTCCCTGCACTTGGCGATCGCGTATCGAATTGCCATCTCGACCAGCCGCTTGGATCCGAATTCCGACATTGGCTTTACACCCAACGCCGACTTTTCCCGAATCTCGCTCTTGAACTCCTTGCGCAGGTACGCTCCGAGTTTTTCCGCCTCGGGTGATCCGGCCTTCCACTCGATCCCGGCGTAGACGTCCTCGGTGTTCTCGCGGAAGATCACGATGTTCACTTTCTCGGGCTCTTTGACGGGCGCGCCGACTCCCTCGAAGTATCGGACAGGACGAATGCAGGAATAAAGGTCGAGGACCTGGCGGAGCGTGACGTTGAGCGAGCGAATCCCGCCGCCGACGGGAGTGGTGAGCGGTCCCTTGATCGACACGCGGAATTCCTGCATCGCATCGACTGTTTCCTGAGGCAGCCAGTCCTGGAACTGCTTGAAGGACTTTTCGCCCGCGAAAACTTCCATCCAGGCAACGCGTCGCTGGCCCTGATACGCTCGTTCGACAGCGGCCTCGAAGACGCGCACCGATGCGCGCCAGATGTCCGGTCCGGTCCCGTCACCTTCGACGAAAGGAATGACAGGATTGTCCGGAACGGAGAGAACGCCGTCCTTAAAGCCTATCCCTTCGCCACGCGGCGGGACTTTCGCGAACTTATACTTCGTCATTGGCTCCTTGGTATCGATGCGAATCGCCAAATGTAGCGCAACGCGGGCCCCGCACAAAACCTTTGTCGGGGCCAGCAGAACCATCGTGGACGCCGTATTGGGAATAATGTCTCACTCAACCAGAATTCTCCAAGCGATTTCTCTGCCCTTGTTCCTTGGCATTGCAGCTTGTGGAAACCCACCGCGAGTGGGTGGTGTCGCGGGTGCATCGCCGTCACCAAGTGTTCCGTGGAAGGTCCCCGCTGGCGCCATCAAGTCAGAGCCGGTCGTGACTCCCGCAGCTGTCGCCGAAGTCCCCTCCGACCTTCAGGAGCGAATTCGACAACTCTCGCTCGTCGACGTCGTCGATCTCGCACTGCGCAACAACCCGGCGACGCGCGCGTCGTGGGCGCAAGCTCGCGCCGCCGCGAGCCTCTTCGGCTCCGCGCGCGGCGCCTATTATCCGACTGTCGGCGGTGCCGCTAGCGTTTCCCGGATCCAGTCACCCGCGACTTTGGCGCGGCCCGCCGGCAAGCGGACGGAGTACGGACCTTCGATCGCACTTAACTATTTATTGCTCGACTTTGGTGGAAGGTCCGGATCCATCGAACGCGCGCGACAGAACTTGTTCGCAGCAAACCTCGAGCACAACGCCACGTTGCAGAACACCGTTCTGCAGGCGCAGGTAGCCTACTTCACCTACATGGCGACCGCTGCACTCCTCGGCGCCGAGCGCTCGGCAATCGCGGAGGCCCAGGCCAATCTCACCGCGGCAGAGCGGCGCAACAAAGTCGGTCTGGCTACGATCGCCGATGTGCTCCAGGCCCGCACCGCTTTGTCGCAGGAGCGGCTCAATCTCGAGACCATTCAGGGAAATCTTCAGGCCGCCCGCGGATCGATCGCGTCGGCGCTCGGCTTGCCGGCCAATCTTCCGTTCGAGCTCGAGCCCCTGCCCACCGACATCCCGGTCGGGATGATTACCCAGAGTGTAGATAGCGTGATCAACGACGCGTTACGGAATCGGCCAGATCTGGCAGCCGCGCGAGCACAAGCGGCGGCGGCGGCGGCGCAGGTGAGGGTCGCCCGCGCCGCGGAGTTCCCGGCGCTGACTCTTGGCAGCAACGCGGCACGTACGTACTCCACTCCCCGGTCATTCGCCGGGCCTTCCTATAGTGTCTCCCTTGGGCTGGCGATTCCGATTTTCAATGGTTTCTCTCGCCAATACGACGTCGCGGCCGCACGGGCGCAGGCGGATGCGGCTACTGCATTGGCCGATCAGACCCGGCAGCAGGTGATCACCCAGGTCTTCGTGTCCTACTATACGCTGCAGACGGCGGAGCAGCGTGTCTCAACGGCGGACGATCTGCTCGCCAGCGCTCAACAGTCGGTCCAGGTCGCAGCCGGACGCTACCGCGAAGGCGTGGGGAGCATCATCGATCTGCTGACTGCGCAAACCGCACTCGCGAACGCGAGGGCGCAGCAAGTCCAGTCCCGGTGGCAGTGGTATACGTCGCTCGCGCAACTGGCGCGTGACGCCGGAGTACTGGGCGTTCGTGGCGATACGCCCTTCTCTTTCTCTACAGATTCAACCGTGCCGCGTACAATTCCCGGTTCAATCCAGCCATGAGCCTGCGCCACTTGTCGACGTGCGCGACCGCTCTGGGATTGTCCGTGATTGCAGCCTGCTCGGAGAAGGATCCGCAAGGACAGCCAACGGTCCCGGTCAGCGTCACAACCGTGAAGCGCGCGACAATTCCGTATGTAATCTCGGCCAATGGTGTGGCTGAGCCAATGCAGACGGTAGCCGTCGAAGCCCAGGTAAATGGAATCCTGAACAGGGTCACCTTCGCCGAAGGAGCGAACGTTCAGGCCGGTCAGGTGCTGTTTCAGATCGATCCACGTCCTTACGTCGCTGCGCTCGAGCAGGCACGTGCCCAGCTGGCGCGCGATGTGGCGATGGCGGCCAACGCCCGCCGCGACGCGGCCCGTTATGCGGCGCTGGTCAAGGAGGGTTACGTAACGGGCTCACAGGCTGACCAGGCTGAGGCGACCGCTGCATCCGCGGCCGCGACCGTAGCGGCTGATCGGGCCGCGGTCTCGCGGGCAGCAATCGATGTCGCCAACACTACTATTCGGGCGCCGATCTCGGGTCGAACGGGCAGTCTTCTCGTGCGACAAGGAAACCTCGTCAGGACTACGAGCCAGCCACCACTCGTAGTGATCAACCAGATTCAGCCGATTCACGTTCGCTTTGCGGTTCCGCAGAGTCAGTTGCCGGATATCCAGCGGTATTATCGAGGAGGCAGCGCACTGCGCGTGACCGCGACTGCGTCCGAAGGATCCGGAGCGCCGCTGGACGGAACGCTTGCTTTCGTGGACAACAACGTGGATTCGACCACGGGAACGGTTCTCCTCAAGGCCAGATTCGCGAATCCCGAAGGGATACTCTGGCCAGGCCAATACGTGAACGTTGCGCTCCAGCTGTACGTCGACCCGAACGCGCTCACTCTGCCTTCACCGGCCGTACTGACGGGACAGCAGGGCACCTACGTTTTCGTTGTCGACAGCGCGGTGACTGCCAGACAACGTCCTGTACAGGTCGCACGCACTGTGGACTCGGTCGCCGTCATTGCGAGTGGATTGAGGGAGGGCGAGCAAGTAATAGTCGACGGCCAGTCGCGGCTGGTGGCAGGATCGAAGGTGTCGATCAAGGGGGTAGCGCGATGACAGCGCTTTTCATTCGCCGGCCCGTTATGACGGCGCTGGTCATGATTGGAATTCTGTTCTTCGGGGGAGTCGCATACGGGCGACTTCCGGTCAGCGACCTGCCATCGGTTGACTTCCCGACCGTTCAGGTCAACGCCAACCTGCCCGGCGCGAGCCCCGAGACGATGGCGTCTTCAGTTGCGACGCCGCTCGAGAAGCAGTTCTCGACGATCGCCGGGATCGACAACATGACGTCGTCGAGTCAGCTCGGGTCGACATCGATTACGATCCAATTCTCACTGGACCGGAGCATCGATGCCGCCGCGGCGGATGTTCAGGCGGCCATCTCCCAGACGCTGCGCAGCTTGCCTCAGGGGATTCTGCCTCCGTCGTACCGCAAGGTTAATCCGGCCGACCAGCCGATTCTCTACTTCGCGCTGACGTCCAAGACGATGCCGCTCTCCCAGCTGGACGAGTACGGCACGACGTTCATGGCGCAGCGGATGTCCATGGTCCCTGGTATCGCCCAGGTGCAGGTATTCGGTGGTCAGAAGTACGCGGTACGCGTGCAGCTCGATCCGACTTCGCTCGCCAACCGCGGAATCGGCATCGATGAGGTTGCGACATCGATCGACGACCAGAACGTGAGCATGCCGACGGGCACCCTATGGGGCACCAGTAGAGCGTCGACGATCAAGGCCAACGGCCAGCTCCAGAACGCGGATCAGTTCCGTCAGATGGTAGTCGCTTACCGGAACGGGGCTCCAGTGCGCCTGGAGGAGCTCGGCAACGTGCTCGACGACGTCGAGAACAACCGGGTCGCGAGCTGGTACAACGGCGACCGCGCGGTGGTCCTAGCCATCCAGCGGCAACCCGGGACGAATACCGTCGCGGTCGCCAGCGGAGTGAAAACGCTGTTGACGTCAATGCGCGAGCAGATTCCACCGAGTGTGGAGATTCACACGCTGTATGACCGCTCCGTCTCGATTCAGGAATCAGTACACGACGTGAAGTTTACGCTCACGCTTACCTTGGTCCTCGTCGTGATGGTGATCTTTGTTTTCCTCCGGAATGTGTCGGCGACGATCATTCCGAGCCTGGCGCTGCCGATGTCGCTCATCGGGACTTTCGCAGTTATGTACCTGCTCGGGTTCTCGCTCGACAACCTGTCTCTAATGGCTCTCACGCTGGCTGTCGGATTCGTGGTGGACGACGCCATCGTCATGCTCGAGAACATCGTGCGCCACATGGAGATGGGGAAGAATCCGCTGAAGGCAGCGTACGACGGCTCCGCAGAGGTTGCGTTCACGATTCTGGCGATGACCCTGTCGTTGACGGCCGTGTTCATCCCGCTGCTCTTCATGGGTGGGATTCTTGGCCGTCTCTTTCACGAATTCGCCGTCACGATCGGCACGGCGATTCTCGTGTCCGGCTTCGTTTCGCTGACGCTGACACCGATGCTAGCGAGCCGGTATCTGAAGCCCCCGTCTCACCAGCACGGAAAGCTCTTCAACGCGTCCGAGCGCGTCTACACGCGAATCCTTGGCCGCTATGAGTCTAGTCTGGCATGGGTAATGGTGCACCGCTTCTCGGCACTCATGTTCTCGCTGGTGGTCCTCGTCGGCACCGTGATTCTATACAAGATGGTCCCAACCGGGTTCATTCCGACGCAGGACACCGGGCAGATCGTTGCCACTACCGAAGCTGCCCAGGGAACTTCGTTTCCCGAGATGGTCCGACACCAGCAACAGGTGGCAGCGATAGTGGCACAGGACACGAACATCGCCGGCTTCATGTCGTCTGTCGGCGCCGGGGGAGGAAGTGGCAATCAGGGACGGATATTCCTGGGGCTCAAGCCGCACGGCGAAAGACAGACCGCGGATGAAATCGTTAACGAGTTGAGGCCAAAGCTGTCTGGCATTCCCGGCATGAACGTGTTCATGCAGGTGCCACCCGCGATTCAGATCGGCGCTCGCAATTCCAAGAGTCAGTATCAATTCACGCTGCAGAGTCCGGACATTGCGATGCTCGATTCAGCCGCGAAGAGAATGGAAGCGCGCATGCACGGCATCCCACAGATCCAGGATGTCACGAGCGACCTTCAAATCGCGAACCCTCAAGTCAACGTGCAGATCGACCGCGACCGTGCCGCTTCGCTCGGCGTCACCGCGCAGCAGATCGAGAGCGCGCTCTACGATGCCTATGGATCGCGCCAGGTCTCCACTATCTACACACCGAACAACCAGTACATGGTGGTGATGGAGCTGCGCCCGGAATTTCAGCGTGACGTCAATGCGCTGAGAATGTTGTACGTGCGGTCGCAGAAGGGAGAACTGGTTCCCCTCAGCGCCGTCGCGAACCTTACCCAGGATGTCGGACCGCTGTCGGTCACGCATCAGGGCCAGCTCCCCTCGGTTACCATATCGTTCAACACGCGCCCCGGCGTCGCGCTTGGGACTGCGACAGCGGCGGTGGAAGCGGCGGCCGCGCTTAGCGTCCCTTCCGCGATCACCACCAACTTTTCCGGAACCGCTCAGGCTTTCCAGGCGAGCCAGCAGGGATTGCTCGCGCTCCTCGTCCTCGCGGTCTTCGTGATTTACATGGTGCTCGGCATTCTGTACGAGAGCTTCATTCATCCCGCAACCATTCTTACCGGACTTCCATTCGCCGCTTTCGGCGCCCTACTCGCGCTCCTGATGTTCCGGATGCCGCTCGACGTGTACGGATTCGTCGGCCTGATTCTCCTCGTCGGCATCGTGAAGAAGAACGCGATTATGATGATCGACTTTGCCCTGGAGGCGGAGCGGACGCAGAATATTCCGCCCGCTCAGGCGATCGTTCAGGCGGCCACCGTGCGTTTCCGCCCGATCATGATGACGACAATGGCGGCGCTCATGGCAACGCTGCCGATCGCGCTCGGTCGGGGAGCTGGGGCGGAGTCGCGCCGGCCGCTGGGAGTTGCGGTAGTGGGAGGGTTGGCATTCTCACAGCTGGTGACCCTCTACGTGACACCGGTGTTTTACACCTACTTCGATGAGCTGCCGGAGCGTGTACGCGCCATGACGAAGCGGACGATGGGAAGGATCCGTGGCCGCCGGCGTGCGACGCTCGCTCCAAGCGAGCCTTAGGGCAAAAGAAAAGGCGCGGATCTCTCCGCGCCTCTCTCGTTATTGCTGCTGCAATCAGCGGCGTGCGTCTGGATCGCTGATTCCGCCGGGGCTCGAGCCGGGTCCGGATGCCGCGCGGGAATTCAGATTCATCCGATCGTCTGCCGTGATGCCTGGAGTCACGGTCCGGGTGCTCGGAGCGGCTGGCGTTGAAGCATAAGTCTCCTTGACGATGGTCCGGTCGCGCCCGCGAAAGAGCCCAAACAGCACGAGAAGCACCAGCACTGCGACGGCGAGAATGCCGAGTGTTCCGCCTGGGAAACCTCGGCTGGCGGGGGTCGCCGGCGCAACGTCTGTAGCGGTGGTGGGGGATACCGCTGTCTGGTTCGTCGCGGTTGGGGTCGTAGCCTGATCCGACGGCGCAGTGGCAGGCGCGGGCGTCGTCACCGCGCCTGCTGCCTGGGCGTTCGGGTCTGGCGTGGTCGTGGTCGGGTTCTGAGCGGAGGCTGTGATCGCAAAGAGGCACAAGGTCGCCCCGGCCAATCCTGCCATCACTCTAGAGCGTGAGTCGCGCATGGTACCCTCGGGAGAAATGTTTGCCTCGTTCCAGCTCAGCCTGACGCGAACGCCTCACGGATGAACTTGGAGCGCGGAAAGACGGCGCATGAGAGAGGGAATTTCGTGCCAGAACAGACGGGATAACCATCGGCTCGTATCTTGCTAAACATCTGTTGTCAGCGCACCAATCCTTGCCGCTCGCGCCCGTCGCACCGTCTGTTGGCTCTATGCGACGGGGGGCGGCCAGACCCATCATTTGGAGGTCAGCAGTATGAAGCATCTTGCACTTGGTGCCCTTCTCGCCGGTTTCACAATGTCCGCGGCGGGCGCGCAGATAACCTCACCGACGACCACTTGCACCCTCAACTCCCCGTTGACAGTGACGGTGAGCTTCGGCGGTTCGACCTACACGCACACCTATACCCTGACCAACGGCACGAACGGTTCTTTCACCGGAAAAACGAGCGACAACACGGAGGCCATAACCGGCTCACTCTCCGGCACGACCTTCACTCTGCATTCGACGTACACCAACGGCTACACGTACGACCTGACCGGCACCCTTGACCCGGCGACCGGTACCATTACGGGCACGGGTACGAGCAGTCAGAATCAAGCCCTCACGTTCACCGTCACCGGCCTAAATTGTACAGCCACAACGGCCACTGAGTGTCCGGCGGCACCAGCCATCGCCAACGCCTATCTGAAGTCGCTTGGCGAGAAAGCGAAGACCGCTAACCGTCAGAATATCATCTCGCAGCTGGCGAAGCAGATGAAGGGCGGTACGTTCAACGGTCTGAAGCCCTGTGACGCTGGATATTTGCCGGCGGTACAGCGGTGGGTCGACCAGCAACTCACACCTGGTACCTAAAGGAATGCCGCGGGGTAACTTCGCAAAGCCGAACAAAAAAGGATCTACTCCGCGTTGAGTAGATCCTTCCTCGATCGGCATCGATTGGAGCGCGGCCATCGGTCCGCGCTCCCTTCTATCATTCTCGGTGGAATATGACACCAACTGCATTTCAAGAGGGCCGGTTAATTACGCGACAGCCGTTGCGCCGGCAGATACAAATCTCGCCCCGAGCGCTCGGCGCAATAGGGCTTGGAAGCGGCTTGGTTGGTCTCGGGGCTGTCAGGCTCGGGATAGGCTCGTGGATGGTTCTCGGGACCGCGTTTGTTGTCTGGTGCCTTTCTGGATGGCGTCTTTTCTTTGCCGATTCGGGCAATAACCGAGTCGTACGGATTCTCGGTTACATGTTTCTGTCCACTGGATTGCTAGTAGCTGCCGCCATAGTCCTCAAGCTGTATCTGGTAGCTCTTGGACCGGCCTGGAAACTCTGAGCTGGGCCAGCTCGCATGATCAATTAGCGAGTGCCGTAACGGTTAAGCGCCTCACTAGTTTTGGCTCGCCACCACTCATCACTGTTGCTGCCAGTTCCCGCTATGCGCATCGTTGGACACACAGGACCAAACGCCTCCGGTAGCTAACTGCATCCACACTCTCGTAACCGATTGTGCGGTAACGAATACCCGGGACGAGACTCGAACTCGTAAGGCCATAGGCCGGGGGATTTTGAGTCCCCTGCGTCTACCGATTCCGCCACCCGGGCATTCGAACAATTTAGCCGATCGGAACGGGTCTCACGAGAGCGGAAATAGTTTCCACTGCTGCGGGTTCTAGCGCTCCAAAACGCGCACCGGAGACCGCGTCTTCCGTCTGATGAAAACAAACACGACGACACCGACTGCGAGTCCGGCCAACACCGCAAAGCTCGCGTGCGAGATGTAGCGCTCGAGCAGAGGGAGATCTCGCCCGAAATAGTACCCCAGGAGCCCGAACACGATCGCCCAGACGATGCTGCCGATAGTGTTGTACGTGACGAAAGTCGTGAACGACATGCAGGCAGCGCCCGCAATCAGGGCCGCCCAGGTGCGCAGCAGTGCGATGAATCTGCCGAACAGAATCGTCTTCGCTCCGTTTCGCTCGAAGAATGCATGCGCACGATCGACGTGGGATTTCCTGACGCCCACGTAGCCACCGTACCGCGCCACCAACGGCAAGCCCCCTTTGATCCCTATCCAGTAGCCGAGGATGCCGCCGACAATCGCTCCGATAGCCCCGAGTAGAATGACGATATAAATCGAGACGTGTCCGCTCGACGCGTACGCCGCAGCGGTAACGAGTGCGATTTCTCCGGGGAGCGGAATTCCCAGGCTTTCGAGCAGCACGAGCAACAGCAGGACCGGATAAGTGTAGAGCTGGAGCAAGCGGGTGAGGTGGTGCGCGAGATCAGGCATCCAATGCGGGAAGGCAAAAAAAGAGCCCTCGATCAGCCGATCGAGAGCTCCATGCTTCTGGGTGACGCCTCAGAGGTTACGGGAGTCGTCCAATTGGACGTTTGCGCTGGCCGAGAAATCCTTGCTTCGGGCGACCTCCCTGCCCCGAAAGCTCCTGCGCCCGCTTCCCGAACTGCGACTGGAGGGCGATGTAGCGCGCACGCTGAACCGGAGTCAAAAACCCGGCGAGCTCTTTCTGCTCATTTTCTACTATACCGAGCCGCTGCCTTTGCAGGCGAAGCGCTGCGTCGAGCAGGTCGCTGACGTGCTGCTGGTTCGCGGAATTCCCTGCCATCATCTCCTGTCGCAGCTGGCCCCTGATGTCGCGCTCCTGGGCGGCGAGCTGCCGCAGCTGCGGGGCGAATCGCGCATTCGTCTGCTCGAGCTTCCCGAGCTGAACATCGTTCAGGCCAAGCCGCTGTTGCACGAGCTTCGCGGTCCGCTCTCGGAACTGCCGCTCGAGAGCGGTGCGATTGCCATCGGGCGCTGCGGCCGCCGCCTGTGCGTGAGCCGCGGCTGCCGACACCAGAAGCGCGAGGAGAGTCAATCCAAGCGTTGGCTTCATCATCTCAGATCCTGCTCAAGATTATAGCCGCTGTCCACCGAGATTATCGGATCCGGCTCGGAAGCGGGCAGGGCGTCGAAGCGACTCATCTCGTTCATCAACTGAACGAGATTGCCATCGCTAAGGTCATCGACATTGGCGGCGAGCGCCAGCGCGTGCGGCTGCTGGACGGTCACGGCCGCTGACGGCGGATTGGTGACCCTCGGTCGTATCAAAACCAGCGATCCCCCGCCGATGACGACAACAGCCAGGCTCGCAGCTACGAGCCACGACACTATTCGCGTGCTAATCGGACGCTCGGTCGCAGGCAGAATACTCCGATAGGGCGGAATCTGTCGAACTACCCGATCGACATCGATCGCTGGAGCGAACACCGCAGCGGACTTGATGGTGCGCAGGACCTCCATGTCCTCCCTGCACACCCCACAGCTCGCGAGATGCGCTTCCACCCGCGCCCTGGCATCCGCGCCGAGCGTGTTGTGCAACAGGTCCGGAAGCATCTCCTGGATGTCGCTCTGGGTGCACTTATTCATCTCTCAAAAACTCCTTGACCGTTCGTATCGCGTTGTGGTAATGAACCCGCGCCGCGCCTTCGGTGCTGCCAACCACCTCGGCGATCTCTTTGTACGACATGCCTTGCTGCACCCTCAGCGTGAACACTTCCCGCTGCGTTGGAGAGAGAGACGCCAATGACCGCCGCACTCTCTCCTGCGCCTCTTCCGCGATCAGCGAATCGAGGGCGCCATATTCACTCACATGATCAGACTCTTCAACTGGCACCGTCTCCCGGCTCCTTCGTTCGGCCCTTCGTCGATCGAGCATCAATCTTCGCTCGATTGTGAAGAGCCAGGTCCTCAGCGTGCTCGCTCCCCGAAACGAATCGAGCGAAGCAAACGCACGCACGAAAGTGTCCTGTACCAACTCCTCGATCCCATCGCGTTCCCCGGCGCTCGCCGCAAACCGGGCTAGCGCCTCGGAGTGCCTCCCGACCAACCGCGTTGCAGCACGGCTGTCGCCGCCCTTCCAGCGGTCGATTAGCTCCATATCGGTTTCTTCGGACCTTCCTTCGGGGCTGGGCGTCATGGAGCCTCAAGAGGTAGACGCTCACGGTGGCCTGGCGTTAAGGCTGATTGACCCCGTCCCCTCGCACTCATATGCTTCGCGCTCATTCAGCACAAAGCTACTACCACGAGGCATTCCTGACCGGACGCCGACGCCGCAATCCGCCGGAGCGGATCTCCCATCGGGGCGCGCACCAGACCCATCCCGAGAACTCGCTGGCGGCGTTCGAGCGCGCCATCGAGCTCGGCGCCGACGGTATCGAGCTCGATGTGCACGCCACCCGAGACGGAATCGTAGTGGTTCACCACGATGCAGTGGTCCACGCCAGGCATTTACAGCATCCCTCGCGTCGTTCGATCGCTGAGCTCTCAGGCTCTGAGCTCGAGGAGTTCCCTCTGGCCGACGGAACTCGAATCCCCACGCTGACTGAAACCCTCACTGCGATCGGCGACCGCGCCACGGTCTATGTCGAGATCAAAGCCGAAAACATCGAATCGCTGGTAACACGCTGCATCCGCGAAGCCGATGCGACCTGTGCGGTCCATTCTTTCGATCATCGCGCCGTCAAGGTGGTGAAGGCGATCTTCCCCGCAATCCGGACGGGCATCCTCGAGGTATCGCGACACGTTGATCCGGCGGCCTCTCTCGTCGCCGTGTCCGCTCAAGATCTGTGGCAGGAAGTCGATTCGATCGACGCAGAGGTCGTCGAGGGTGCGCACTCGGTTGGTGCGAGGGTGATCGCGTGGACCGCGAACGAGCCGACCCAATGGGATGCCCTATATGCTCTCGGAGTCGACGGTATCTGCACCGACCGCATCGCCGAGCTCGCGACGTACAACTGGGAAGTGCGGTAATTTATTGCGACCTATTGTCCTTATCCGGAGGAAGATCCCTCACATGCGAGCTTTTCTCTGCGTACTTCTGGCGGGAAGCGCAGCCTGCGCATCCGCTCCATCCAGGACGACATCTCCCGCGCCTGCTCGCGACTCATCGCAGGCCGACGTCGGGCGCGGCGGCGCATCGATCCCGAACGCCGATCCGTTTCCCAGCACCTACGTTCCCTTTCCCTCTCGAACTACCGTCATCCGGAACGTCAATATTCTGACGGCGGCGGGCCCGCTGATCAGAAACGGCACAATTCTCATGCAGAATGGAAAGATCGCTGCGATAGGTGCGACGGTTAACGCGCCTGCCGATGCGCTGGTTTTGGAGGGGGCCGGCAAGTACGTCACGCCGGGCATCATCGACGATCACTCCCACCTCGGTGTCTACGCAGCGCCGGGCGGTAACGCGCTGAGCGACGGCAATGAAGCGACGAACCCGTCGACTCCGCAGGTGTGGGCCGAGCATTCGGTGTGGCCGCAGGATCCACAGTTTCCTCGCAATCTTGCGGGCGGTGTAACGACGCTCCAGGTGCTACCCGGTTCGGCGAATCTCATCGGCGGTCGAAGCGTGGTGCTAAAAGTGGTCCCGGGCCGTACGGTCCAGGCGATGAAGTTCCCCGGCGCGAAATACGGACTCAAGATGGCGTGCGGTGAAAACCCCAAGCGGGTTTATGGTCAGCGCGGCGGACCTTCGACGCGCATGGGCAACGTGGCCGGGTATCGTGCCGCGTGGATCAAAGCCCAGGATTACCGACGCAAGTCGGACAAGTGGAACGCCGATCACAAGGGAGATCCACCGACGCGCGACCTTGGCAACGAGACTCTTGCCGAAGTACTGCGCGGAAACATTCTCGTCCATAACCACTGTTACCGAGCGGACGAGATGGCGCAGATGATCGACATCGCGCACGAATTCGGATACAAGATCCGGTCGTTCCATCACGGCGTCGAGGCGTACAAGATCGCCGACCTGCTCGCAAAGGAAGGCATCAGCGCTTCGATCTGGGCGGATTGGGGCAGCTTCAAGATGGAAGCTCTGGATGCAGTCAAGGGAAACATGGCTCTGGTCGATCACGCCGGAGCGCGAGTCATAACGCATTCTGACGATCCCTCGGGCTCGCAACGGCTAAATCAGGAAGCGGCCAAAGCCATGGCGGCCGGAGCCGAGATAGGAATTCCGGTGAGCGAGGAGCAGGCGATCAAGTGGCTGACCATAAATCCAGCGTGGGCGCTTGGACTCGATGACAAGATCGGCTCGCTCGAAGCGGGAAAGAACGCGGACGTGATACTGTGGACGGGCGATCCCTTCAGCGTCTACTCGAAACCCGAGAAAGTGTGGATCGATGGCGCACTACTATACGATCGCCTCGACCCGTCAGACCAGTGGCGCACTGATTTCGAGCTCGGCTTCGTACCGCTCAACCGGAATTAATCGATGACCTCATACGCGTTCAGTTCTCGTCTTGCCGTCGCAGCCGCGCTGAGCGCGGTGCTGGCAATGCCTGCCGCGGCGCAAACGATCGCGATCACGGGCGGCAAAGTTTATCCGGTGAGCGGGCCGCCGATCGAAAACGGTACCGTCATAATCACCAATGGCAGGATCACCGCCGTCGGAGCCAACGTTGCGATCCCTGCTGGTGCACAGCACATCGATGCGACCGGCAAGATCGTAACCCCAGGGTTCGTCAATTCGTCGACGCAGCTTGGCGTTCAGGAAGTTTCAGCGGTGAACGACACGCGCGACATGAGTGCCAGGGGCAAAGACAACATCGCGGCGGCATTCACTGTCTGGGAAGGGTTGAACCCCAACTCGGTGATGCTCGCCCCCGCGCGCAAGGAAGGCATCACCAGCTTCGTCGTCATTCCAACCGGCGGTCTCGTAGCCGGGCAGGCGGCTCTCGTCGACGTCGTCCCAGGAACTACGACCGAGATGATCATCAGAGCCCCGGTCGCTATGGTCGCTGAAGTTGGCGATCCGCAGGCAGCCGGAGTCAACTCGCGCGGAGAGCTGATCGTCAAGCTGCGCGAGCTGCTCGACGATACGAAATTCTTTCAGGCACACCGCAACGCGTTCGATCGCGCTGAGACGCGTCCATTCGCGGCGAGCAGGCTCGACCTGCAGGCACTGATTCCGGTGGTCGAAGGCAGGCTCCCGCTGATGATCACCGTCGATCGTGCCTCCGATATTGATGCTGCGATGCGTATGGCACGTGATTACGGCGTCAAGTTGGTAATCGGCGGCGGCGCTGAGGCGTGGATGATGGCGGACAAGCTTGCCGCCGCGAAGATCCCGGTTCTCACCGGCGCGATGAACAACATCCCAGCTGGCTTCGCCGCGCTCGGCCAGCGCCAGGAGAATGCGGGTCTGTTGCGCAAGGCGGGAGTCCAGGTTGTTCTCATCGGAAACGCCGGAGGTGGCGACGAAGAAGCGTTCAATGTCCGCAATCTCAAGCAGGAAGCGGGGAATGCCGTTGCTTATGGTATGACCTGGGATGACGCATTGCGCGCCGTCACTCTCGCCCCGGCGGAAGTGTTCGGCGTCGCCGATCGTGTGGGATCACTGCGACCAGGTCGCGAGGGAAACGTTGTGGTGTGGAGCGGTGATCCGTTCGAGTTCACGACGCGAGTGGTGCACGTGTTCGTGCGGGGTCGCGAGTACACTGACAAGACCCGGCAGGACTTGTTGATGGAGCGATACAAGACCCTCCCGGGTACGCACAACAACCCGCCATTGCATTAGCGAAACGATCGAGCCAACAAAAAAGGGCTTCCGGAAATCTCCGGAAGCCCTTTTTTGTGAGGTCGCTACTTAACTCGGAGAGCTCGGGTAGCTGTCGCTCGAGCTCGAGGTGGTTCCCCCAGTGGTGCTCGACGATGAGCGCGAAGCGGCTGCCTGCTGCCGTTTCAGCTCGATGTCGGCTTCGAGGCGTGCAGCCTCGGAGTCGTGGGTTTCCAGTGTCGCCGCGAGCCTATCATAGGTCGCCGCGTCGAGATCTCTGCCGCTCTTTTTCGCGCGATATACCGCGTAGCCAAGTGCTTGCGCCGCTTTGTCTGCGAGCTGGCGGGTGCGGAATGCCTCGAGGCGCGTCTTCCCGTCGTCGAAAGCGTCCTGCGCCACTTTCCCGGCGCGGTCGAGCTCCTGTTTCAGTCTATCGAGTATGGCCATTGTCGTCTCGCGTAAAGGGATAGTGCATCTAATCTTACGCAAAACTGCAGCCGCTAGTTTCTAGGTGAGCTCCGAACTGAAGACTACCTGCCGAGGGCCGTCGGCGGGCCGGCGTTGGGTTGCGGGCGAGCGAATATCGGACAAGAAAAAAGCCCCCGAAGGGGCTTTCGAAATCTGATCAGCCTACGCCGCGCTGGTCTCGACGTCCGGATAGACGCTGACCTTGTAACGCGTGCGGCTCTTGTGCTCGAACTTGACGACGCCGTCGATGAGCGAGTAGATCGTGAAATCGGTGCCGAGGCCGACGTTGCGGCCGGGGTGCCACTTGGTGCCGCACTGGCGGACGATGATGTTGCCCGCGACGACCTTCTCGCCACCAAACTTCTTCACGCCGCGATACTGTGGATTGCTGTCGCGCCCGTTACGCGATGAGCCAACGCCCTTCTTATGTGCCATTACTTTTCTCCCCCGCTCTTCTTGCCGAAGGCGATATCCTTGATGCGGACCTCGGTGAAGCCCTGCCGATGGCCCTGCTTTTTCGCGTAGTTCTTACGTCGCTTCATCTTGAAGACGACGATCTTGTCGCCTTTTCCCTGCTTGACGATCTCGCCCGTGACGTGCGCGCCCTTGACTCCAGGTGCGCCGACGTGGGTCTTGTCGCCCTCGGATCCGAGGATGACGTCGTCGAAGGTGACCTTGGACCCGGCGTCACCAGGCAAGGACGGAATGCGGATTGTTTTGCCGGCCTCGGCGCGGTACTGCTTGCCGCCGGTGCGGATGATCGCGTAAGTCATAGAGATTGTTGCTGCTAAATGGCGCGGTACAGCCCTAAAAATTACCTGAAGAATGAGCACGGGTCAAGCTTTGGGACACTGCAATGTCAACTTAGAAGGAACCCACTCGGCTGTAGCAGCGAGAAGTACCTAAGCTATCGCGTACTGTTGGGTGACGTCCCGCCCCTGCGCCTTCACTACGAGCTTGAACTCGTCGGGCTTGAGGAGCGGATCATCCCGGAACTCGAGCGAGAAGTTCGCCGCCTTCTGAAGCTTTGCCGCCAGGTCGCGCTCCTGCTCCAGCACGTACATCGCGACATCCGGGTGGAGCTTCACCAACAGGTTGTCGCGCCGGCCTTCGATCGCCATCCGTTTGACCGAGCGCTCCATCCGCCGGACGATCGTCTCGGGTGTCAGAACACGGCCACTGCCGCTGCAGGTTGGGCACGCTTCGGTCGACGATTGGTAGTGGCTTTGTCGGACGCGCTGGCGAGTCATCTCGATAAGTCCCAGGTCGCTCACGGCGAACGCCTTGGTGCGGGCACGATCGCGTGAGAGGTGTTGCCTCAGCTCCTGGAGCACGCGGTCCCGATTCGCCTTGGTCTCCATATCGATGAAGTCGCAGACTATGATCCCGCCCACATCGCGAAGCCTCATCTGCCGGGCGACTTCCTGCGCGGCTTCCATGTTGGTTCTCAAGACCGTCTTCTCGGGATCCTTCTTGCCGGTGTAGCGTCCCGAGTTTACGTCGACCGACACCAGCGCTTCGGTCGGCTCGATGATCAGGTAGCCGCCCGAAGGCAGATCGCAGCGCCGCTTGAAGATGTCCCGGATCTCGGACTCGATTCCGGCCGTGTCGAACAGCGGAACCTGCGCTTCGTGCAGTTTCACCCGCGGAATCAAATCCGGAGCGATGTCCTTGAGGTAGCCCACGATCTCGTTGTGGACCTGACGGGAATCTACCGAGAGACTGTCGACCTTGTCGCTGAAAAGGTCTCTCACCAACCCTCGCGTAAGACCGCTCTCCCGATTGACCAGCGATGGCGCCTTCTGGAAGTGAGTCTTGCGCCTGATCTTCTTCCACTGCGACATAAGGCTGTTGAGCTCCCGCTGCAGCATTTCGGGCGTCACGTCTTCGCTCACCGTTCGGACGATCACGCCGCCTGATTTCTCGGGAAGGATGCTTTGGACCTGCTCCTTCAGCCGAGCGCGTTCGGCCGATGACCCGATCTTGCGGCTCACGCCAACCTTGGAAGAGTCGGGGATATACACCAGGAACCGGCCGGCGAGCGATATCTGGGCGGTGACGCGAGGACCCTTGGTCGAGATTGGCTCTTTCGAGATCTGGACGAGGATTTCCTGACCGCGCTTCAGCGCGTCCTGGATCGGCGGAGCCTGGGCCCGCCTGCCGTTCCCGTTGCTGCCGTTGCCGTTTTTCTTTTCGACCGCCTCATCCGCCTCGTCGTCCTCGTCATCGTCGTCGTCCTCGGCTTCGTCAGCCGTTTCCCGGACGAGATCGGAGGCGTGGAGGAAGGCGCTTTTCTCGGTGCCTATGTCGACGAAGGCGGCCTGGATGCCAGGGAGTACCGCGTCCACCCGGCCCAGGTAAATGTCACCGACCATGCGTCGGTTGTCTGGACGATCGACGAGAAGCTCTACGAGCTTCCCATCCTCCAGAATCGCGATCCGCGTTTCGCGCGGAGCCGCGTTGATGAGGATTTCTCTTTTCAATTGTCGCCCGTCTCACTACTCCACCAGGCGACTCGGCAAGTGAAGTTGAGGACGGTCCAATAATGTCCGCGCGGTCGTGCTACAGGGCCGCGTTATGATTTGCTGGGAATTTCACCTTCGGCGCCTTCCATCCATGTCTTCGGGACCCGCGAGTCGCGCGAGTGCCCCATGCGTGGGAAGCAACAGTCAGTCGGGACAATCTACCGCCGCCATGCGTGTTTCCGCAACGACGACAACGACTTACGCGCTCTAATTAACGTCCCGGGTCAGTTAGATGCGCTTGCCAGATATGTGACGCCGGATTCAGCCGCCCGTCACGGATCGCCAGAAATGCGACGCCAGCTCAGCTATCGACCGGTGCCAGATCAGCCAGGCTATGACAAGGAGATACGTGAGCCCAGCCTTCCATTCCCCGTGCTTCATGTAGAGATGGAAACTGAAACCACCATCTTCTTCCTCGGCATCCGGATGGGTGGCCTTCCAGGGGGTCGGCCGGGGCACGAACGCCGGCACGTTGGCCGCATATGCCTGGTACGCCTGCGGAAACCGGCCTGCGATGTTGGCCTTTTCGCGCTGCATCGTCGGCGCATAGATAAAAACGAAGAACGCGACGACGAGGAGCAGCAGCGCCCAGTGCGCGGCGATTGCGAAGCCAGCTGCGATGAGAAAGCTTCCGAAATAGAGAGGGTTCCGAGTGTGCGCGTACGGTCCTCTGGTCGCCAGACGCTCGTTCTTCGAGATGTGGCCGGAGGCCCAGCCGCGAACGATCACGCCGATAAGGGCGATGGTGCCCCCGACAGCGAGTGTTAGGGGAGTCGGTCTCGCAAAGATCAAATAACTGATGCCGAGTATGAAGCCGAGTGGGAGTCTGAGACGCTTGGCGACCTCGGAATACGTCAATCCGCAAGCTCCTTGAGTAAGTGGCGTGCGATGACCAGCCGTTGAATTTCGGACGTGCCTTCCCCAATCTCGCAAATCTTGGCGTCACGGAACATCCGCTCGACCGGATACTCCTTGGTGTACCCGTACCCGCCGTGGATCTGGATCGCCTTGATGGTCGTACGCATCGCGAGCTCCGAACAGTACAGTTTGGCGATTGCCGCCTGCTTGCTGAAGGGTTGCTTGTTCTGAGCCAACCACGCCGCGTGGAACATCAGGTGCTTCGCGGCCTCTATCTCGGTTGCGATATCGGCGAGCTGGAACTGGATTCCCTGAAAGTTCGCGATCGGCTGGCCGAACTGCTTCCGCAACGTCGAATACCGAAGCGACTGCTCGAACGCGCCTTCGGCAATCCCGAGTGAGAGCGCCGCAATTCCAACGCGGCCCGAGTCGAGCGTCCGCATGAAGTTGTTGAATCCCCCGCCCTCTTCCCCGAGCATGTTCTCGGCAGGAACTTCGACGTCCTCGAAGATCAGGGACCGCGTGTCGGACGCTCGCCACCCGAGCTTGTCTTCCTTCTTGCCGGATCGGAAACCGGGCATCGTTGGAATGGAATCATCGTGGCCGACGCCAATCCTTTGCGTCTTGTCGAGGTCGCTCGTTTCCTTTGTGACGATGAAGGAGCTGATCCCCTTTGTTCCGGCTCCTGGCTCGGTGACGGCCGTCACGACGAATATCTCTCCGACCCCACCGTGCGTGATGAAGATCTTGCTGCCATTCAGGATGTAGTGAGAGCCTTTGCGAACGGCGGTCGAGCGCGTGCTCGCGGCATCGCTGCCAGCGCTAGGCTCGGTAAGTCCAAACCCCCCAAGCACCTTTCCGGTTGCGAGAAGCGGCACGTATCGCTTCTTCTGGTCCGTGGTCCCGAAATTCACGATTGGCGAGGTGCCAAGAGTCGTGTGAGCCGAGATCGTGATCGCGTGAGACGCATCGACCTTCGCCATCTCGTTGATCACTATCATGTAGCTCAGGAGATCGAGGCCCGCGCCCCCAAGCTCCTCCGGCCACGGAATCCCGAGGAGCCCGAGCTCGCCCATCTTCTTGACGTTCTCCCAGGGGAACTCGGCCCTGGCGTCCAGCTCGGCTGCTACCGGCGCAACTTCGCTACGCGCGAATTCGCGGACCATGTTGCGGACCGCGAGGTGCTGCTCGGAGAAGTAGAGCGAGTCGTCCATGCCGCGAGCTATTCCTTGTTCTCGGCCGCCGGGTAATTCTCGGGATAGAGCGACACGCGCACGTAATTGTCGGTGCGCAGATACATCGCAGCGGCGCGTTGCAGATCCTGCACGGTGAGCGAGGAGATCAATTTCTCGCCGTTCGGGATCTCGGCGAGGGACCACCCACTCTGGTCGAAGGTGGAGATCTGCGAGAGCCAGAACTCATTCTGCTTGAGGGCGGTCTCTCGCGCGCGGAGAGTCGCTTCCTTGACCTTGTTGAGATATTCCGGCGTCGTCCCGAACTTCTTCACGCTGTCGATCTGTGCGAGCGCGGCCGCGGTCAGCACCTCTAGACGCTCGGGAGCAGAACCGAATCCGATGGTGAATTGGTAGGAGGGCTCGGGTTCCCGTGACGTCCCGGGAGCCACACTTACTCCGTAAGTACCTCCGAGGTTCTCCCGCAGCGCTTCGCGCAGCTTGATGGTGAGAAGCTCGGCGAGGGCGCTCAGATGATAGCGGTTCTGCCTGGTGTACACGAAGGGCCCGGTAAAAATGAGCGCGGTCCGTGCCTTTGGCTCCGCGCCCTTTTTGACTGTGCGCTGGACGACGCCCTTAGGCGGACGAATGCCAGTGTCCCGCCAGGTTTCTTTTTTCCCCGTGGACGGCAGCCCACCCAACCATTTCTCCACCAGCGGCTTGATCGAATCGAGCTTGAAGTTCCCGACGAAGACGAAGGTAAATCCGCTCGCGTCTGAGAATCTGTCCTTGTAGAAGTCGTAAGACTTGAACGGATCGATTCGATCGAGCGTCGTAGCAGACATGGGCAGCTCTCGCACCGAATGTTGTGACATGGTGACCTGGAGCGTGTCGCTGAACGCCGCCTCCGGACTCGCACTCCGGTTGGCAAGAACGCCCCTGAAGCGCCCGAGGAAAGTGTTCACCAAGGACGTATCGAGACGCGGCTGGGTGAAATACAGATAGACGAGCTGCAGCATCGTTTCGACATCGCGCTGCGAAGCGTTGCCGAAGAAACCCTCGCTGAGATCGTCGATCATTGGAGACACGCTTACCTGCTTGCCAGCCAGGAATTTCTGGAGATCGACGACGCTGAACTTCCCTACCCCGCTTGTGAGCGGGATCAGGTCAGCAGCGCTCGCCGCTGCATAAGCGGCATCTGAGAGGAGCGAAGCGCCACCAGGACTGTAGGCGGTGAACGAGACCTGATCCGCGTTGAAGTCGGTGGGCTTGAGCAGGACGCGAACGCCGTTGGAAAGCTTCCACTCTGTAAGGTCGATCTCCTTGATCTTACGCTCCGCGACGACGTGTCCGCCGGCTGGATCCTTCTCAACGAGCTGCTGCGAAGGCGCGGTTTCGGAGTAGGCGGCAATGTCGGCGCGCTTGACGGCATCGAATGCAAGTAGCAGCTCTGCACGCGACGGGTCTACGATTCCGGGCTTGTCGGGCGACGTGGTCACCAGAACCCGGTTCCTGTCGGTCATCCAGGCGCCGGCGAGCCTGTTCACCTCCGCCAGCGTGATTGTCGGCAGAAATCTCGAGATCAGAGCAAGATCGTAGTCGACGCTGGTCGATGGCTCTGATTGCAGGAACGCGGACACGTACGATTCCGCATAGACGCCGGAGTTCGTCTTGTCGCGCTCCGCGTATGCCTGTTCGATTCCGCGCTGCATGTCTTTTTTGGCGCGATCCAGCTCGGATTGCAGGAAGCCAAATCGCTTTACCCGCTCGCCTTCGGTGAGGAGTGCGTTGAGGCCGCGCTGGATCCCGTTGTCGGCAACTATCGCAGTGAGCGAGAACGATTCGGCCGACCGGACGAGACCGCCTTGAGCAGCGTACGCGTTGATGAAAGGCGGATTGGGCTTCTGGGTCATCTCCGAGAAACGATCGTTGAAGATCGAGCCGAACAGCTGCTCGACCAACCCTTCCCGGTAGGTCGCGGTGGTCGTGTTCGATCGCTTCAGTTCTTTGTACAGAAGCCTGATAACGGAACGCGTCGCTTCCTTGTCGCGATTGATCGAGACCAGAGTGCTGTCGTACGAAGGGACCGGATAAAGCGTCCGTGAGCGAGGGTTGCTCCCGGCCGGAATGGCGCCGAGATAGCGCTTGATCAGAGCTTCGATCTGGTGCTTGTTGAAGTCGCCGACTGCGACCACCGCCATCAAATCCGGACGATACCACGTATCGTAAAACCGTCGCAGCGTTGCCGGCTTGTAAGTCTCGAGAATCGTCTTGTCACCGATTGGCAGACGCGCGCCGTACCTGGATCCCGAAAACAGCACCGGGAACCACTTGTTCTGCATCCGGTTCTCCGCGCCCTGCCCGAGTCGCCATTCCTCAATAACGACGGGCCGCTCCTTCTCGACCTGCGATGGCTCGAAGGCGACACCGTGCGCCCACTCCGAGAGAATCTGAAACCCTTTGTCGACGATCGCGGCTGTATCGGTGGGGACAGTCACCATGTAGACCGTTTCGTCGAAGCTGGTGAATGCGTTGATGTCGGGTCCGTAGCGCATTCCCACTGACTCGAGGTAGCTCGAAATCTCATTTTTCGCAAAGCGCTTAGTTCCGCGGAATGCCATGTGCTCGACCATGTGGGCCAGGCCGCGCTGATCCTCGTCCTCGAGCACCGAGCCCGCATTCACGACGAGTCTGAGCTCGGCACGCTTCTCTGGCTTGTGATTCTCGCGAATGTAGTAATGCATCCCATTTGGCAGCACGCCGACGGTCACGGCTGGATCGAACGGCAGTGGTCCTGTGGCTGGCTGGGTCGCGGCGCTGGTCTGCTGGGCCGAGACGGCTGGAGACGAACAGACATATGCGAGCGCCGCTATCGCTGCGTACAGAGCAAAAACGGCAGCACGATGGGGTTGTGTTTTCATCAGTTCGTTGAGGATGTTGGCGGTAAGGGTCCGCGGGTTAGGCCGCTTCAGTCTCATCCGCCTGGGAAATCGCGTCCAGAAATCGAGCGCCGTATTTCTCGAGTTTCATCGGTCCCACTCCCCGCACATTCTGCAAGGCATTGAGCGATCGAGGACGACGCACCGCGAGCTCGGCCAGCGTACGATCAGAGAATACAATATATGCGGGCACCTGTTCCTCGCGCGCGATCGTCGTCCGGACCGCCTTGAGCGCGGTGAGCAGTCGCTGCTCGGCCGCTCCCATTATCAGATTGTCGTTGATTTCAGTGGCCCGGGTCTTTACCGAGTCGGATTTCTTCGCACGGCGGCGAGTACTTGGCGCATCTTCTTCGTCCTCTGTCGCCACCGCGGTCACTCCGAGACAGTTGTCGCACCCCAAGCAGCGCGGACGAGCAGCCGGATCGCCAAAATAGCGAAGCACGAACCCGCGTCTGCATTCCCTGGTATACGCGTACTTCTGGACAGCCTGGAGCTTGGACAGCTCGGCGGCGCGACGCCGGTCGGTGAGCGACCAATCGATGTTGAACTTCGAGAGCGGCGCACTCTTGTCCGCGAGGTAGAGTCCGGTTCCGAACCGCTGCCAAGCCAGGAATTGCCGGTCCTGGAGTGCGTCGAGGAGCGGCGCGCATCCGGCCGCACCACCGAATCCCGGCGGCAAACCGTCGAGATTCACGACAGCGCCTGTGCGAAGAGCTGGACCAACGCCGCGCCACAGTGCGCGCAGCAATCCGAGCTCCGTGTTCGCCTCACCGGTCAGCTCGCGCTTCACGCGATCCGGTGTCGCGAGCAGGCGGACGTGCACGCGCGTCTGGTCGCCGTTGCTCAGGGTCATTGCACCGCCACGCTCCAGAATCCTTATCGCGCCCTCGATTTCCCGGGTGCTCGCTTTGGACTTGATGGCCCGGATGAGATCCTCCGGTTGCGCGCTGGCGAAGCCCTCCTTGTCCGACAACCTCTTCAACGCCTCGTAGGTCTGCTCGACTATCGTTCGCTCCGGGTACGACCCCTTGATGAAGAACTCGTGGGTGAATCGATCCGGGAAAGCGTGAAGGAGAAAGACGTCGGAATGCTGTCCGTCGCGGCCGGCGCGACCTGCTTCCTGATAATAGGCCTCGAGTGTGCCGGGCATCGCGTAATGGATCACGAGTCGCACGTTAGGCTTGTCGATTCCCATGCCAAACGCGTTGGTGGCGACTATCGCCCGGATCTTCTCGGACATGAACGCTTCCTGGACTTCCCGCCGCCGGGCGTCATCGAGCCCGGCGTGGTATCCAGCGGTGGCGATACGCGCGCGCTCCAATACGGTTGTCAGATGATCGACCGCCTTGCGCGTCGACGCGTAGATCACGGCTAGCCCCTCATGCTTGCCGAGGATTTCGGCGAGCCGCCGCTCCTTCTCGGCATCGTTCTTCACCGGGACTACGAAGTAGGTGAGATTGGGCCGATCGAATCCGGTGATGATGGTCTCCGGATTCCTGAGCGCGAGCTCGCGAATAATGTCGCGGCGAACTTCGGGCGTCGCCGTCGCGGTCAGTGCGATTGTTGTTGGCGAGCCGAGCTCTTCGTGCACCTTTTTGACACGTAGATAGCTGGGTCTGAAGTCGTGGCCCCACTGACTGATGCAGTGGGCCTCGTCGATCGCCAGCAGTGAAACTCCGGTATTGCGCAGCCTCTCCGCGGTTCTACCGAAGTCGAATCTCTCCGGCGCGACGTAAAGGAGCTTGATCTCTCCGCGGTTCACCCGAGCGAGCCGATCGGAAACCTGCGCGGACGAGAGGGTGCTGTTTATGAATGCCGCCGGCAATCCTTTCGCGGTGAGTGCGTCCACCTGGTCCTTCATCAACGATATCAACGGCGATACGACGACCGTGAGCCCAGGCATCAGCAGCGCCGGAACCTGAAAGCAGAGAGATTTGCCGCCACCGGTCGGAAGGACGACCACGGTGTCGCGTCCTGACAGGACTGCCGACACCGCGGCCTCCTGGCCCGGACGAAATTGTTGGTAGCCGAACGCGCTCTTGAGGAGATCGCGCGCGTCCTGAAGCGTTCTTTGTGCCATCGACCGAAAGCTAGCGAGGGCAGCTGCGGCGGTGTTGACGCCTCGTCCCGCACGTCATTGTTGTGCCGCCAATAGGTGTGCGGGGGCTGAATCAGATGCTTTCCACCAGCTTCGCGTAGAGGGCTGGATCGGCGTTTCCTCCGCTGATGACGCAACAGACCCGCTTTCCCTTGAATCGTTCCGGCTCTGCCAGAACAGCGCCGAGGGACAGTGCTCCGGTCGGCTCGGCCTTCAGGTTGGCGAGGGCAAAGAGGAGGCGCACGCCTTCGATGATCTGTTCCTCGGACACCTCTATCACGCCGGCGAGGCCGTGACTGAGAATCTCCCAGTTGCGGTCCCCAAGACGCAGCACTCGGGCGCCGTCAGCGATCGTGGCCGACTCATCGGGTTGGGAGACCAGATGGCCGGCCCGAAAGGACTCAGCCGCATCATTGGCGAGAGTCGGCTCGGCGGCGAGAACCTGGGTCTTCCTTCCGCTGCGCTCAACCGCTTTGACAAGTCCGGAGGTGAGTCCGCCCCCGCCGATGGGAGCGATGATGTAATCCAGCTCGAGGCCGAGCGCGAAAAGCTCGTTGGCGAGACCAGCATTGCCTTCAATCACCAACGGATCATCGTAAGGGCTAGCCACGTACGCTGCCGGAAATTCTTTGGCAAGCTCGCCAAGGCGCTCGAGCCTTCCCTTCTTCTTTACATCGACGATATCGACCTCTGCTCCATACTCGCGCACTGCGTCGACTTTGATCTTCGGGGCCGTTGCGGGCATCACTACCGTGCACCGCTTCTCGAACAGGGAGCAGGCATAAGCAATCGCCTGCCCGAAATTCCCGGACGATGCCGTGATTATGTGCAACTGTTTTACGTTCGACGCGACGTTGTAGGCGGCGCGGAACTTGAAGCTCCCAGTGTACTGGAGCGTCTCGCTCGCCAGCACGAGATCGACGTCAAGCTTTTTCGACAGTCGCGGCGCGTCGACGATAGTCGTCGGGCGCGGACCCGTCACCGAGCGCCGCGAGGCTTGCGCGGCTTGAAGAACCGCAGGATCAGCGCGATGAAGAGGAAGAGAATTCCCGCCCACCGCAACGCATTGTCATCAGTTCTGATCCCCCACGCGAGCAGTACACCCGCTATGAGCATCAGCGCGAGCTTGGTGATAGTGAATGGACTCATTGCTCCTTCTTGCGATTGGTAAACCGCTTCACTCCTTCCCGGAACGCGGGGGTTGCGCGCGCGTCCGCGTTGGCGACGATCCCGGCGGAGATACCGTCCAGGAAACTGAGCATGTCGAGCTTGTAGAAGAGGGTCTTGGTCGCGGCCATTGCCGAGGGCGGCGCGACTGAAAGCTGGTCGAGAAGTGCATTCGACAGTTGATCGAACTCGTTGTCCGCAAACACCCGGGATACCAGGCCGATGTCTCGCGCCTCATCCGCTTTTAGGATGCGACCGCTGCTAACGAGATCGAAAGCCTGCTTCTCACCAACAGAGCGCCGCAGCATCGTCATCACCATTGCCGGCACAAAGCCAATTGTGACTTCCGGATAGGCAAACCGGGCATTCTCGTGGGCAAGCACGATGTCGCATGCGGATGCGAGACCGGCACCACCAGCGTACGCCCTTCCCTTCACCAGCGCAACGACCGGCTTCTCCATTCTCCGGATCGTGTGGAAGACGTGCCCGAGTGCTTTTGCATCGTCGATATGCTGCTGGCGAGGGGCGTCCAGCATCTGCTCGATCGCCTCAAGGTCGGCGCCGGCACAGAAGTCCGGACCTTCGCCTTCGATCGCTACGACATTGACCGGGGATTCGCTCATCGCGAACAGTGCCTGCGCCAGCTCGTCCGCCATCACCCGATCGAGTGCGTTCTTCTTCTGCGGTCGCGCCAGAGCGATTCGCCCAATGGAGCCCTGAGCGCTCATGCGAATGCTATTCATCCGGCCGCGGGGAGGTGGAGCCGCTTTGCCTCTGCGTCCGGAACGTCGATCACCATTCGCAGGAGAGCAGTCGAATAGACCTTCCCCTGAGCATCGGTCTTGAGCGACAGGGTTCCTCCACCGTCGAGCGCGCCATGAAGAAGAAAGTTGAGCGCGTTGAGATTTGGGAGCTCGTAACGCTCTACATCTCCCTCGATCATCCCACGAAAATGATCGGCGACCTTCTTCCGAGTCACGAACTGCTCCAGCACGTCGTACCAGCGCGGCTCCAGCGCGATGACCCCCACGTTGGCTGTGTCGCCTTTGTCCCCTGAGCGCGCGTGTGCGATATCGAGAAGCCGGACTCTCATTGGATAATGTCCACCCTGGTTCTAACCACGGTCTTGTCGATGAGCGCGGCCCAGTAAGCCACGATCTCTTCCACTTTGGGGCGACCCCCCGCAAATCCCGTGACGCTGGGCGGACCGTTCAACACGAGCGGTGCGATCTCACGCGTGAATCGTTCCACGGCTGCGCGATCGTTTGCGCGCACGCCGAAACGCAGTTGCACCTCCGGAGCACTGTGCTGATCTCCGGCGAGGGGGCCGTGTGTTGCGGATGCGCCAACGAATTCGGAGAGGATGTGCTCGAACTTCAGTCCGAGACGATCGAGACGCTCGCGCAGGATCCGGTCAGCCAGCTCAGCCTTGTCGAGCGCATCTGGCCATGCATACACGAGCGTTCCGACTGCCTTGAAACCGGCGCGATAAGCAATGGAGACCTTGAGTTTATCCGTGGGGGGCTTGCCTTTGATCCCGGATACGCGCACACGATCGGCCCCATCCGAAGCCAGGCGAATCGTCGTGAAATCAGCGATGACGTCGGGCGTAATGTAGGCGTGTGGATCGCCCATCTCGTATACGAGCTGCTCGGTAACGGTCGGGACCGAAACTCGGCCACCGGTTTTCGGATGCTTGGTAACAACGAAGGTGCCGTCCGAGCGAGCCTCGACTAGCGGGTATCCGACGTTGGCGAGATCCGGAATCGACCGCCAGTCATAGAGACAGTTCCCGCCCGAGCACTGTGCTCCGCACTCGATGATGTGTCCCGCCACGATCCCGGCTGCCAGCTGATCCCAGCTGTTTGCGCCCCAGCCGAACTCGTGGCGGAGTGGTGCCATGGTGAGCGCAGTGTCCGTTGAGCGTCCTGTTATGACGATGTTGGCGCCAGCCTCCAGCGCTTCGACGATGGGCTCTGAGCCGATGTAGGCGTTCGCCGAAAGCACCTGCTCTCGCACGCTCGTCAGTGCTTCGCCCGTCTCCATGTTGGCAAGCGGATGACCCTGAGCCATCAGGTCGTCGAGTCTGGCCAGAAGATCATCTCCCGTCACAACTCCGATCCGCAGCTTGCCTTTCGCGCTGCTTTTTTCGGCTGCGGCCTTTACGGCGATCGCACATGCGGGCGGATTCACTCCGCCGGCGTTCGCTATGACTTTGACCCCCCTCTCGAGCACGGCCGGAAGCACGCTCTCCACAGCGCCGACAAAATCACGGGCATACCCCAGGGACGGGTCCCGCTCTTTCTGCTTCTGCAGAATGGACATCGTCACTTCAGCGAGGTAGTCGAGCATCAGGTAGTCAACCGGCCCGCCTTCTACCTGCCGACGCGGCGCGTCGAGGTCATCACCCCAGAATCCCTGTCCGGCAGCGACCCGAACTACTTCCTTCAACTGGTTTCCCCCAGGTGCGGCGGGAGCACGAATGGGCCGAGGTGTGGACCAGGATTGTGTAACGTCGCGCGCAAGGCCAGACTCAGCATCTCGCGGGTGTTCTCGGGGAAGACGATGGCGTCTACGTAGCCGCGCGCCGCGGCGTAACGGGCGTCGAGCTGGTGCTCGTAATCGGCGCGCATCTCATCCACCGCTGAGGCCACCTGGGGAGTCAGTTCGGCGCCCTTCTTCTTCGCGGCCTCCAGTGCCGGGCCATGCACTGCCTGGATCGCGGACTCGCCTTCCATCACAGCCATTCGCCCGGTCGGCCAGCTCAGTATGAAATCCGGATCGAAGCCCTGACCCGCCATCGCGTAGTAACCCGCGCCGGAAGCGTGGTTGACCGTCAGAACTATTTTCGGGACCCGGGCAGTAGCCATGGCCTCGACGAATCGGGCGCCCGCGCGAATGATTCCGCCCTGCTCCGCCTCCGTTCCGACCATGAAGCCAGAGACATCCTGAACGAACAGAAGAGGAATCCCCAGTCGGTCACAGCGATCGATGAAGTACGCCACCTTCTCGGCGCTTTCGGTATAAACGATACCGCCGAAACGCGGCTTCTCGCCCTCGCGTCCTTTGATGAGGCCGCGTTGATTCGCGATTACCCCGACAGTGATCCCATCGATTCGCGCGTCGCCGCAGATCATCTCGCGCGCGATCGATTCCTGAAACTCGTCGATCTCTCCCTGGTCCAGGATGGCGGCAAGCACGCCATGCATGTCGTAGGACATCCGATGATCCGCCGGCAGGAGGTCGTACAGAGCCTCCGCATTGTTTCCGGACTTGGGCGACTTTCCCTTTGCCTTGCCCGCGCGCTGGCTCTCGCCGCCCGTCTCCCTGGCGAACAACCCTCCATCGCGGCTCGAGATCGGAAGCCGCTCGATCAGATCGCGGATCTTGGCGATGCACGCCTGGTCATCGTCGAGCGCGTAGTGCGCGACACCGCTGATCTCGGTGTGAGTGGATGCCCCGCCCAAAGTCTCCGAATCCACGACCTGGCCCGTAGCGCCCTTTACGAGGTTCGGCCCGCCCAGCCCCATGAACGAAGTTCCCTTCACCATGAGTATCACGTCAGACAGGGCGGGCAGGTATGCGCCCCCCGCGATGCACTGGCCCATCACCGCCGCTATCTGGGGAATGTGCAGGTAACGGCGCATGATCGAGTTGTAATAGAAAATTCTCGCCGCCCCGTATTGACCCGGGAATACTCCGCCCTGATAAGGCAGATTCACGCCCGCGGAATCGACGAGGTACACGATTGGAATCCGGCAGCGCATCGCAATTTCCTGTGCGCGCAGAATCTTCCGGATCGTCTCGGGCCACCAGGAGCCCGCTTTGACGGTCGCGTCGTTGGCCACGACTACCGTCTCGCGCCCGTGAACCCGGATCACCGCGGTGACTACGCCCGCTCCGGGCGCCTGCCCGTCATATTGATCGTAGGCGACAAGGAGACCGACCTCCAGTATGCTCGAACCTTGGTCGCGCAACAATTCGACGCGCTCGCGGGCTGACAGCTTTCCCTGCTCGTGGAGCTTCTCGAGCTTTTTGGCGCCGCCGGCTTCGCGGAGCTTTCCCTCGAGCGAGCGGACCTCGTCACTCAGCTCGCGCAGACGGTTGGTCACTAGGCTTCCTGCTTTTCGCGCGTAGCGAACCACTCCTTGATGTACTCGATCAGCTCACTGGTTGGAGTTCCGGGGCCAAAGAGCCTCCCGACTCCCTTCTCCTGTAGAGCGTCCACATCCTCCTTCGGGATGATGCCGCCCCCGGTGATCAGGATGTCGTCCCGTCCCTCGGACCGGACCAGCTCCAGCACTCTCGGAATGAGAGTCATATGAGCTCCGCTTAGAATCGAGAGCCCGATCACATCTACGTCTTCCTGGATCGCGGCCGTGGCGATCATCTCGGGCGTCTGATGCAGGCCTGTGTAGATGACCTCCATCCCGGCGTCGCGGAGCGCAGCGGCGACGACTTTTGCGCCGCGGTCGTGGCCGTCCAGTCCAGGCTTGGCAACCAGAACTCGAATTGGTCTCATAGAGAGAGCAAAGTTAGCGGGGGCGGCTAAGAGACGGCAATCCAGGTGGCCCCCCGGCGATGGCGAAGGTCAACTTCGAACGACGGAGATGCGGGATGACAGAAGCGTAGATTCGAGATGCGAGGGCACGGTTCTCTTTGGCATCGATGTGCGATTCGGGACCGCGGCGCGACGAAATGGTTAGCTCCCAGTTCGGGCGGCGTGCAAAGGTGAAGCGTGACCGACTTCAAGAAGCTGAAGGTCTGGCAGAAGGCGCATCTGCTGGCGATGGACGTTCACCGGGTCGCCGGGCAGATCCGAGGGGCGAAGCACACTTCGCTTCGGAGCCAGATGACCAGAGCCGCGATGTCGGTGCCGACCAATATCGTCGAGGGTTGCGGTCAGCAAACGACCCGCGAATATGCCCGCTTTCTGCGGATTGCGCTCAATTCAACGACGGAACTCGAGTACCACGTCGTAACCGCCAGAGATCTGGCAGCCGTACGCCCATCAGACTCACTAACACTGATCAGCCAGGTGATCGAAGTCAGGAAGATGCTCTACGGCCTTCTCCGTTATCTCGCCTCTCGCGCGGAGAGCTCAAGCGACAGCCGGTCGAAAGCAACGACCAAGCCTTGATTGCTTTTCCTAATCTCGCATCTCGAATCTGCGCTTCTGTCATCTCGCATCTCTGTGGTTCGACGTTGACTTTCCGTTGTCATTCCTTCCGCGCCACGAGCATCATCTCCGACGACGTCCGCCGCATCGTTCGATCATTGAATCCATCGTATGCTTGCTCCACCAAGAGCCCCGCATCCGCGCAGAGTTCGGCGAGGCGAGTGGCGGTGTAGAGCCTGAGCCGGTGCTCGCGCTCGCCGCTCTTCGCGCCTTTTCGCCAGGTCGAATGCACGGTGAGAACGCCCGACAGCGAATCGAACTCGCGCTCCTGCGCGAACAGCGTTCCGTCCGACGATGTCCACCAATCACGCGGGAGAAAGCGCGCCATGACGCCGTCCCGGCTTCCGCCGTGCCACACCAGCGCTCCGTCCTGCTTGAGAACGCGCGCGAACTCTCTGATCACCCGGGCGTCGTCCGACGGATGCGCGAAGAAGCCAAAGGACGTGAAGAGGTTGAGCACGGCGTCGAACCGGCGCGTCCATCGCGTTGGCATCTTCCTCATATCGCCGCGCTTGTAGCGAAGATTCTGGCCGGTGCCACGCTTGTGGGCGACGTCGAGCAGTGCCTTGGAGAAATCGAGGCCATCCACATCGTATCCGAACTCCGCCAGCAGATGCGCGTGGCGACCCTGCCCGCAAGGGACATCGAGAACGCGCGAGCCAACGGGTAAAGCCAGAAGCTCGACGATCCGCGCTACTTCCTGGCGGTCTCGCTCGAGCGTGAATAGAGGCCCATACTCCAGGAGATAGTGGGCGTCGAATGCCGACTCCCACCACTCGCTCGATTTCTTCAGAAGAAGACTGGCTCGCGATAGGCGCCGAAGACCGCTTCCATCGCGGCGCGGATCTCGTAGAGCGTGCAGTATGCGCGGGCGCAGTCGAGTATCAGAGGCATCAGGTTCTGTGAGGTCTTCGCCGCCTCACGGAGTGCCGTGAGCCGCTTCTCGACCAGTCCATTGTCACGCTCGGCCCGCATCTTCGCCATTCGCCGGCCCTGCTCTCGCTCTGTCTCCTCGGCGATCTTGAGGAGCTCGATCTTGAGCTCCGGCTCGTCGGTCACGAAGTCATTCACGCCGACGATTACTCGCCGGTGCTGCTCGATCTCCCACTGCTGCCGGGCGGCGGACTCGTTGATCTTCCGCTGCAGCCAACCGGTCTCGAGGCCGCGAACTACTCCGCCGACCTCTTCGATCTGCCGAAAATACATCTCGGCTTCCCTCTCGAGCTCGGTGGTGAGCGTCTCGACGTAATACGACCCGCCAAGCGGATCGATGACGTTGGGGACACCGGTCTCATAGGCGAGAACCTGCTGGGTGCGAAGCGCGATCTGCACCGATTCTTCAGTCGGCAGCGCCAGCGTCTCGTCCATCGAGTTGGTGTGCAGGGATTGGGTTCCACCGAGCACCGCCGCCATCGCCTGATACGCAACGCGTATGATGTTGTTCATCGGCTGCTGAGCGGTGAGCGTTACACCGGCCGTCTGTGAGTGGAAACGCATCACCAGCGACCGGGGGTCTTTCGCACCGTAACGCTCCTTCATGTGCCGCGCCCAGATGCGACGGGCCGCGCGAAGCTTGGCGATCTCCTCGAAGAAATCGTTGTGGATGTCCCAGAAGAATGACAGCCGCGGCGCAAACGTGTCGACGTCGAGTCCGCGCGCAATCCCCCGCTCCACGTAAGTGAATCCATCGGCGAGCGTGAAGGCGAGCTCCTGCGCGGCGGTCGCGCCGGCTTCGCGGATGTGGTAGCCCGAGATAGAGATGGTATTCCATTGGGGCACGTGTTCCGCCGACCACTCGAAGCAATCGACGATTAGTCGGAGCGCGGGCTCGATGGGATAGACCCACGCGTGCTGGGCCATGTACTCCTTCAGGATGTCGTTCTGGATGGTCCCGCGCAGCTTCGTCGAGTCGACTCCCTGCTTCTCCGCGGCCGCGATGTAAAAGCAGTAGAGAATGACGGCTGGACCGTTGATGGTCATCGACGTCGACACCTTGTCGAGCGGAATTCCGTCGAAGAGCGTCTCCATGTCGGCCAGGCTCGAGATCGCGACACCGCACTTTCCGACCTCACCTTCGGATCGCGGGTGGTCAGAGTCGTAACCCATGAGCGTCGGGAAGTCGAACGCGACAGAGAGACCGGTCTGTCCGTGAGCGAGAAGGAATTTGTAGCGCTCATTGGTGTCGCGAGCGCTTCCGAAGCCGGCGAACTGCCGCATGGTCCACAGCCGCCCGCGATATCCGGTTGGATGAACTCCTCGGGTGTAGGGATAGAAGCCCGGCATCCCGAGCGCCTCGGCATCAGTCTCCGCCGCATCGAGCGGCGTGTATATCGGCTGAACCTCCTTCTCCGAGTTGGTGAAGGCGAGATCCCTCAGCTCGCCATTCTCGTACTTCTTCTTCCATTCCGCGACTTCTTTTCGCAGCAGCCGCAGCTCGGCGCTCTGCTCCTCTATGGTCGCAATCAGTTCGCTGTCGGCGGCAGTTTCGGAGCCGGGGCTTTTGAGTTTCGTCATGTCCTCTGTTCTCCACGTACGAGCTCGGCACTCTGGCGAAGTAGCTGGTCCGCTACCGCGAAGGGCGTCGCGGTGCCCTCCTCGACGGATGGCAGTTGCTGCTCCAGCCAGGCCCTGGTGTGAGGATCCTTCCACAGCCGATCGCTGACCTTTCTCTCCACGACATCCATCACCCGCTCGCGCATTCGCTCACGCCGGCGTGAGCGCAGCGTTCCGCTCTGCTCAAGATAAGCGAAGTGACGATCGAGCGCCGCGACGATCTCGGCAATCCCCTCTTGCCGCGCAGCGATGGCACTGAGCACCGGCGGCGTCCACTCGGTCGGATTTGGGGCTGGAGCGGCTTCGCGCGCGACACGCGCCGGATTAACACGCTTCAGATCGACACCATGGTGCGCCGGCATGTTGCCGAAAGAGACACCTTTTCGGAGGCCGAGCATCAGCTCGACATCGTTGCGTAACCGGTCAGCTCCGGGCCTATCGGCTTTGTTGACGACGAAAATGTCAGCCACTTCCATCACTCCTGCCTTGAGCGTCTGGATCGAATCGCCCGATTCAGGAACCAGAACGAGAAGCGTCGAGTCAGCCGTACCGGCCACGTCCAACTCGGATTGACCTACGCCCACCGTCTCGATAACGAGCCTGTCGATGCCAAAGGCGTCGAGCACATCAGCGACCTCGCGAGTCGCCGCGGCCAGACCGCCAAGCGAGCCGCGCGTTGCCATGGACCGGATGAAGACTCCTGGATCGAGCGCGACGCTCTCCATCCGCACGCGATCGCCGAGCAAGGCACCGCCGGTAAAGGGCGAAGTCGGATCGACGGCGATCACACCGACCTTGAGCCCCTGATCGCGAAAGGTCTTGACGAGCAGTGATGCGATGGTGCTCTTGCCTGCACCGGGAGGACCCGTAAGGCCGATCCTTCGTGCTCGGCCTGTGCGCGGATGAAGCGATCCCAGGATCTGCTCGAACCCGTCACGGTGATTCTCGACGATGCTGACCACACGCGCGAGCGCCGCGGCCTTCCCCGCGTTGAAATCGTCGATCAGCCGATCAGAGGACATGCGCGAGTATTCTCTCTTGTCGCCGCCACATCGCGGATGTGGTGCGCGACGCTCGGGCAGGATGATCGTGACCAAGGACGTGCAACGTGCCGTGCACCACCAGTCTCAGGACCTCCTCGCCAACCGGGACACCTTGTCGCTTCGCGTTGTCGCGAGCAATCTCGGGACAAATGTAGATGTCTCCAATCACCGCACCACGTTTACCAGGCCGTCCGAGCCCGAACGAGATCACGTCAGTCGGGCCGCGATGACCCAAATAGCGGCGATTCAGCTCGGACATCTTTGCCGTCCCGACGAAGGTGATCGACAACATCGCGTCCCTCACGCGCTCGGCCTCAAGCGCAGCGATAGCCGATTCCCTGACACGCGCGCGAGAAACGACGAGTCTCCGGACACTGGAGGATATGTCTACGGCGAGCCCGCGCTGCGGACGCTTCATCGGCTCAGAGCGGCGCTGATCCGCTCAGGCGCCCGAATCTTCTGCGTACGCCTTTATGATCTCCCTCACCAGACGATGGCGCACCACATCGGCATCGGTCAGGTAATAGAATCCGATGCCATCGATGCCCGGCAGAATGCGCTCGATCTGAACCAGACCTGAATCCTCCCGCTTGGGAAGGTCGATCTGGGTCTTGTCGCCGGTGATCACAGCCTTCGAGTTAACTCCGAGCCGGGTGAGGAACATCTTCATCTGGGCGCTCGTTGCATTCTGCGCCTCGTCCAGAATCACAAATGCATCGGCGAGCGTTCGACCACGCATATAAGCGAGCGGCGCGATCTCGATCGTGCGCGTCTCCAGCGCCTTCTGCACCCGCTCCGGGGGCATCATGTCCTCGAGCGCGTCGTAAAGCGGACGCAGATACGGATCGACCTTCGCCTGAATATCTCCGGGCAGAAACCCGAGGCTTTCGCCCGCTTCCACGGCGGGTCGGGCCAGAACGATGCGACGCACCCGCTTCCGCGCGAGCGCGTCCACGGCGGCTGCGACCGCGAGATACGTCTTTCCGGTTCCGGCCGGACCGATACCAACGACGATATCGTTCTCCGCCATGAGCTTCATGTACTCTGCCTGGCCGCCGGTTTTTGCCTGGATGATCTTGCGGACTCCGGGCAGGACAATGCGGGTTTCGTTGTCAACGCCGTTGCCGTTGCCATCGCGCGGTCCTTCGATGCTCATGCGGAGCACGTCGTCCGCGGTGAGCGGCATTTGCTGCTTGGCTGTATCGATCATTCGCTGCGCAATTGGAATCGCGCGGGACACGGATTCCGCGTTGCCGCTGATCGCGAGAGTCTCGCCGCGGAGGGCGATCTTGGCTCCTGTCTGCCTCGCCAGCTCGACGAGATTCTCGTCGTTCACTCCGGCCAGTGTCAGCATGTCCGCGCCTTCGGTCGACAGGCGCTGAATCGTCGTCTCTTCGCTCACGTCAGGTTGTCATGTTCTGAAGATGAAGCTCCCTAAGGGCTTCGGGCGGAACGGCGGACGGCGCGTCCTCGAACAGTGCCCTCGCCGCTGTAGTTTTCGGAAAAGCAATTACGTCACGAAGAGAGGACGCTCCAGCCAGCACCATCGCAAGCCGGTCGAAGCCCAAGGCGATCCCCCCGTGCGGCGGAGCCCCGGCGCTCAAGGCGTCCAGCAAGAACCCGAAACGAGTCTGGGCGGTCTTGGCGTCGATCCCAAGCAGCGATAGCACTTTTCGCTGCAGCGCGGGGTCATTGATACGGATGCTGCCGCCGCCGAGCTCCAATCCATTCAACACGACGTCATAGGCGAGCGCACGAACCTTCTCGGGCGTCGAATCGAGGAGCCCGAGGTCTTCGGGGTTGGGCGCCGTGAACGGGTGATGTACCGAGCTCAGGATACCATTTTGCTCACGGACGAACATTGGGAAATCCGTTACCCAGAGAAAGGATCGCTCGCTCTCTGGGACGAGCGACAGCCGCTGAGCGACGTCCTGCCGTACCCGGTCCAGCGCCGGATTGCTCACGTGATCGGCTCCTGCAACCAACAAGCACAGCTCTCCCTCTCCGACGGCCAGTCGTTGAACGCCGCTGTCGCTCAGAAACTTCGCTGCCGGGCCCTCGAGTCCGGTGGCTCCGCGCTTGAGGCGGATGAGGCCACCGGCACCGGCGGATTTCGCAATGACTTCGATCTCATCGATCTGCTTGCGCGAAAGCGCTGCGGCGCCGGGAACCTTCAGACCGCGAACGCGGCCGCCCGTGGCGAGGACGGCGTTCGTGACAGCGAACTCGGATCCCCGAAAAACGTCGCTCGCGTCAAACAGCTCGAGTGCATACCGGGTGTCGGGACGATCCGACCCGAAGCGTTCCATGACGTCGGCGTAGCGAAGACGCTGGAACTGCGTTGGGATCTCGTGGCCTGCCTCCTTCCACAGCGCCCCGAGCAATCCTTCCGTGAGCGAGAAGATGTCCTGAGGTTCGATGAACGACGCCTCGATGTCGATCTGGGTGAACTCCGGCTGCCTGTCGGCCCGCAAATCCTCGTCGCGGAAGCAGCGCGCGATCTGGAAATAGCGATCGAACCCTGCGATCATGAGCAGCTGCTTGTACAGCTGTGGCGATTGGGGTAAAGCATAGAACTCGCCCCGATGCACTCGGCTCGGCACGATATAATCGCGGGCTCCCTCCGGCGTCGGCTTCGTCAGGATCGGCGTCTCGATCTCGAGGAAGCCGCGCTCGTCGAGGAATCGACGGGTCGCCTGCTGCAGCCGGTGACGGAGGATCAGGTTTTTCTGCAGCTCACTGCGGCGCAGGTCGAGATTCCGGTGCTTCAGACGCAGCTCCTCGGCGGGGAGCTTCTCTCCCTTTCCCCGCGCCACCGGAATTGCCGGGGTCTCGGCTGGACCGACAACCTTGAAATCAGCAGCTCGTACTTCGACGTCGCCGGTCTCCATTTGGGCGTTGCGCATCTCGGTCGGACGCGCCGCAACCTCGCCATCGATCGTCACCACTGTTTCGAGACCGAGCTTGCCCGCGCGATCGATGACGTCAAGCGGAGTCCATTTCGGGTCGAATGACACCTGCACGATTCCGGCGCGATCGCGCAGGTCGAGAAAAACGATGCCGCCGAGGTTTCGCGTGCGGTGCACCCAGCCGCCGAGTCTGACATTGGCGCCGACGTGGGAGGGTCCGAGCTCGCCGGCCAGGTGAGAGCGCTTGGCCGTCGCAAAACGGGATGAGGGAGGCGTGGAGGTCAGCGCCGGGTCGTGTGGGTCGAATAAGGCATCGAGAGGGGTTAAATTTAGTAGTTGCATAGACTTGGTGGAAGGAGCATGACCCAGAAAATCACACACCGGGAGGGTGCGCCCGCAAACCAGAACCTCCTCAACTTGCTCCCGGCGGACGCCGAGCAGGTGGTCCGGGATTTTGCATTGGAGCACCGCGAAAGGCCGTTCCGTGGACCGCAGGTTGTCAGGCATCTGTGGGAGAATCCGGCGGCATCATTTGCCGCGATGACGGATCTGCCGGCGGCGTTCCGGGATCTGCTCGACGAGCACTTCACGATCCCGCGACTGACGCTCGCGATGCGTCAGACTTCGAGCGACGGTACCGAGAAATTCCTCTTCCGTCTGGACGACGGTGAATTCATAGAGACGGTTGCAATCCCCGAGGGATCCCGTCTGACCCTTTGTATCTCTTCACAGGCCGGATGCGCTCTTCAGTGCGCGTTCTGCGCGACCGGCGCAATGGGCTTTACGCGCAACCTCCAAATGTTTGAGATCGCTGGACAGGTGCGCGAGATGAAACTCCTTGCCCCACCAAAGCAGATAACCAACGTCGTGTTCATGGGCATGGGCGAGCCGCTGATGAATTGGAGGGCGGTCGATCCGACGCTGACGGTTCTCAATTCGCCATCCGGACTCGGCATCGGAGCGCGGCACATTACCGTGTCCACGGTTGGCGTGCTTCCGGGAATTATTGCGCTCGGAGAGAGACCGGAACAGTTCCGGCTTGCAATCTCCATCCACGCACCGAACGACGATCTTCGCCAGTCGCTGATGCCGATCAACACCAAGTATCCCCTCGCCAGCGTCATCGATGCCGCCAAAGTGTTCGACCGACGGGTTACCTTCGAGTACGTGATGCTGGGCGGTGTCAATGACGCCGGTGAGCATGCCGTAGAGCTCGCGGCTCTCGCGCGCGAGTGCCGGGCCTTCGTGAACCTCATACCCCTTCATCCGGGCGGAGCTGGAGACTTCACGCCAAGCTCGCCCGAACAGATCCACTGGTTCGCGCGTCGGCTGAGGGCGTCGGGGGTCGAGGTCGCCGTGAGAAAAAGTCGCGGGATGGACATCGCGGCCGCTTGCGGACAGTTACGGGTGGAACGGCAGCGGAGGCGGTCGCCAGTTGGCGCCAAGGATGACGGTCACATCCAGGTAGCGTGAGCTGTCGGGTTGGTTGACTAACGGCGCGTTGAGCGCCCGTGCAACCAGTCGAGCCCATTCGGGGTGAGAGGAGCGGTCGTAGACGATTGTCGTGGCCCGGGGCTGGATGTTCGTACCTGAGCCAACCACGTCGAATCCGCGACCCCGCAAGTACAGCGTCGCGCGACGTGCCAGGCCTTTCGTTCTGGTCCCGTTCAGGACCTCCACCTTGATCCTGGTGCCATCGGGGGCCCGCGCATCCGCCGGGGCGTAATTGTCGAGCGCGGAGTCTCGTCCTCGCCAGAGTCGCCATCCCGCCCAACCCAGTCCGATCATCAGCAGGACCGCCAGGATGATCCTTCCGTAGCGGGGCCGCGAGCGCGTCACCTGAGGCTATTCCACAGCTCGACGGTCTCGGGAAAAATGTGATTGCCCTCTCGCACCGACCACTCGAGACGGAATCGCACGACCTGGCGAAACACACCATCGAAGTTGTGCGGCACCTGGCTCGCCAGAAAACCGCGGTCCTCCGCCAAGAATTTCCGGCCGGGCTCGAGGTAGTCCGCCATGTAGAGCGCACGTCCGGTGCGATCCCATTTCGCGCTGCCCACGGTGTGGTAGCGGATCGCGTCGAGCAGGTTCTTCCTCCGCTCGCCCTCGCCCTCGAGCTTGATCGCGACCGCGGGACCATGGAGGAGTCCGTCGGGCGAGGTCCGGTCGCCGGTGATCTGGCGAAGCTCGGCGACCGGTGCGTCGCGCAACGCGTCGTGCCAGGTTCCGGCGTCAATCCATCCATTCGCCTCGTCGGGGGTGAGCCGCATTGCCGCGCCCCAGGCGCGGAGAAGCGACGTCACACGCTGAATGTGTGCAAGCCTCCTTTCACTGACCTGTGCCCATACGGGCAGTCCCGAAGCCTGAGTCTGCAGCATCTCAGAAGATGATATTGTCGATCAACTTTGTCTCGCCGACTCGGATCGCGCCCACCGCGGCGTCCCCATGACGCACGTTCTCAACGCGTTGAACCGTGTCGGCATTCACCACCGCCAGATAGCGCGGCGTCAGACCCACCACCCTTTCAAGCATCCGCCATCCAATTGCCTCCAATGCGCTCGCGCGGCGTTCTCCCTTGGTGAAAGCCTCACGCATTGCGAACAGTGCTTTCGAGAGCTTGAGTGCGAGCTCGCGTTCTTTCGGAGAGAGGTACCTGTTCCGGCTCGACAGGGCCAGCCCATCGGGGTCTCTCACGGTGGGAGCAACCAAAATGCCGATTGGAAAGTTGAGGTCGCGCACCATGGCCTTCACAACGGCCGCTTGCTGGAGATCCTTCTGCCCGAACACTGCTACGTCGGGCATCACGATGTGGAATAACTTCGCGACGACCGTTAGAACGCCCTCGAAGTGATGGGGACGAACCGCGCCCTCCCACTCCTTTCCGATGATCCCCGGATGCACGATCACCACGGGCGAGTGCGCGGGATACATGTCCTCCTTGCGGGGCGCAAACAGGAAATCCACTCCTCGACCCGAAGCCAGCTTCGCATCTTCGTCAAGCGTCCGCGGATAGCGCCCGAAGTCTTCGCTTGGCCCGAACTGCAGAGGGTTTACGAAAATGCTCATCACCACCACGTCGGCCACGCGCTTCGCTTCGTCGACCAATGTGAGATGACCTTCGTGAAGCGCGCCCATCGTCGGCACGAACGCGATGCTCTGCCCTTTCGTACGGATGTCTGCGACGACGTGACGCATCTCGTTGATCGTCCCAACCGACTGCATTCTAGAAGCTGTGGTCGGCATCCGGATAAGCGCCGCTTCGGACATCCCTTGCCCAGCTGCCAATCGCTTTCCGAACGTCCTCGGCCATCTCCGCGTAGCGCTTGAGAAACTTCGGCTGGAACGTGTCATTCAAACCCAGCACGTCCGGAAGGACCAGGACTTGGCCGTCACATTGAGCGCCCGCTCCAATTCCGATCGTGGGAACACCGACAGCCGCCGTGATGCGGGCCGAGACCGCGGCTGGCACGAGCTCGAGCACCACTGCGAAAGCGCCGGCCTCCTCCAATCCCTTTGCCTCACCGATCAACTTCTCCGCACCGTCCTCTTCGCGCCCCTGGACGCGGGCGCCACCGATCGTGTTGACCGATTGCGGTGTGAAGCCGATGTGCGCCATCACAGGAATTCCCGTGCGCACCAACGCGTGGACCGTGTCGAGCATTTCGGGACTACCGCCCTCGACTTTGACGGCAGCGACACCGGTCTCCTGGATGGCGCGTCCGCAATTGAGGACGGCGCTCTCGATGCTCGCCTGGTACGAGAGAAACGGCATGTCGATAATGATCAGTGCGTGCTTCACCCCGCGCTTCACCGCCGATGCATGATAGATCATCTGGTCGAGGGTGACCGGAAGAGTGGAAGGATATCCCATCATTGCAGTGGCGACGGAATCCCCAACCAGGATCGCATCTACACCCGACTCATCGACCAGCCTCCCGAACAGCGCATCGTACGCCGTCATCACCACCAGCTTTTCGCCCTTGCGCTTGCGTTCGGCAAAGTCGCGGACGGTGATGGCGCGCTCGCCCTCGGCCTTGGTGTTAGTCAACGAAAGAGCTCCGGAGGGACGCAAGCTCTCGCAGCCAGAAATTCCTGTTCGAGAGCTCGGGATGGGGAACGGTCAGCCCGGGCTCCCGCACACTCTGCTTTTCGAACAGCACGATGTCGAGATCGAGTGTGCGCGGCCCCCAGCGTTCTTTCCGCACCCGTCCCGCGTCCGCCTCGATCCGTTGGAGCTCAATGAGCAGCTCGCGCGGCGAGAGCCCGGTTTCTATCGCGATCATTTGATTGAGAAATGGTCCCTGAGCGACCGGTCCGATCGGAGCGGTTTCTTCGGGATCGGTCTGACCCAGCACCCGCGTTTGAGCGAGGGCCGCAATCGCGCGTCGAGCCAGCGCCAAAAATACCTCACGCTGGCCCATGTTGGAGCCGACAGCTATGTAGGCGACATCTCTCACCCACGCTCTCGCTCGAGCGCCACCTCTGCGTACGCAAGCGGGCCAGGGAGCGCGACGTTGGGCTTCCGCACCGCAATTCTAACCCGCTCGACCAGTGGCAACTGCAGCGCGCGCTCCGCGATTCGCTCGCCGGCTTCCTCGAGGAAGCGGATATGTCCGCCTGTCAGTACTTCGGCGACGAGGTCGTAGACCCGTCGGTAATCGACGATGTCCCGGGCAGTGAGCTCCGTGCCACTTCTCCCAACCCAGAGAGAGGCGTCGACCTCGATGGACTGGGCGATCTCCGCTTCGTGCGGGAGCACGCCGATGCGCGCGTGAAAGCGCATCGCCTTGAGTGTAACAACATCGGCATTGGCACCAGTGCTAGCCATCGAGCGCCTCTCTTAAGCTCCGTGTTAGCTGGAGAACCGGCGCAGCTCCTTCTTCCGCTGCCCTGACGAGCGCACTGCCAATGACCACGCCATCTGCGAGAGCGCCAACCTCACGCGCCTGGGCGGGAGTGGAAATGCCGAACCCCACACAAATCGGAAGCGTCGTCACCGAACGCAGCCGGGCGATCGTGCCGGGCAACGTCGTCGCAGTATTCTCCTGGACCCCAGTAACTCCCAGACGGCTGATAAGATAAACGAATCCGGTTCCGTGACGGGCGATCTCGCCCATCCGATCCAGCGGCGTGGTGGGAGCTACCAACCGGATGAACGCGAGCGGACTGTCGCCAAGCCACTCTTCGCGCTCAGGATCGGCGCCGACTGGGATGTCCGTCACGAGAATACCGCTGGCACCAGCGTCCGCGGCCCGACCCAGCGCGTTGGCGCCAGCGGCCAGGATCGGGTTCAAATAACTGAACAGCACAACGGGCACCTTGAGCTTCGCCCGTTCGACCAGGTCGAGCACGCCGTCGTAGGTCATCCCGTTTTCCAGTGCCCGCTGCGAGCTCGCCTGAATAATGGGACCGTCAGCAATGGGATCAGAGAACGGAACCCCTAGCTCGATGATATCCGCGCCGCCTTCCTCCAGCGCCCGAAGCGTATCCAGAGAGCGCTCGAGATCGGGGTGGCCCGCGGTCACGTAACAGACCAGGGCGGGACGGGACGTCTTGCGGAGCGCGTCGAATCGACGCGCAATGGCGTTAGATGAGGTAGTCGCCGACGGTGATGCCATAGCGATCCGGGTCGGCTGTCTTGATGATGGAGCGCGCATATTGCCCGCCCGCCTCGGGAACGGCAAGATCCACCGTGAGCGGCGGACTGATTGTGTTTCCCTGGGCATCGCTAATGATCTTGACGATCGGCCTCGAGAGCGCTTCGGGGTTTGGGTTCGCCGCCGAAACGACAGCAAGCTCGAAGGTGTCGAGGACAACGAGAGTACCGACCGGATAGATCCCCAGCAGATTAATGAACGCCTTCACCAGAACCTGATCGAGTCCGCGACGCGGATTGTCGCGCATTTCCTCGAGTACCGCCGACGGGGTCAGCGGCTCTGTCTTGTACACCCGCCGCGAAGTTGCGGCATCGTAGCTGTCCGCGATAGTCACGATCTTGCTGAGAACGCTCGGCTGCCTCGCCCGGATGGTCTTCGGGTAGCCGGTGAGGTCGATCTTCATGTGGTGCTCATGGCAAACGGTCATCGCGCGGTAGGACAGCTCGTCCTGCTGGCGACGGAACTGAAAGAGAACCAGCACGCCGAGCCACGGGTGTGCCGCCATCCACTTCCATTCTTCGTCCGTGAGCTCACCGGTTTTCTGTAAAAGATCCAGCGGGACCCGTGACTTGCCGATGTCGTGCATCAACGCCGCGAGGCCAAGCTCGTAGAGCTGGAGCTTGGTCATTCCCAAACGACGGCCGAGCGCGATCGAGAAGATGCAGACATTCACCGAGTGCGTAAACGTGTACTCGTCGTAGTCGCGTATGGCGGTGAGGCCAATCAAGGATGTCTCCTCGTTCAGCACCTGATCCACTATTCCCTGCACCACACGCTTGATTTTCCGGATGTTGGGCGTCTTCCCAATTCTCACCGAGTTGATGACATCCTTGGTGACAGCGACGGACTGCGAATAAGTGCGGTTGGCCGCGGCCTTGGCTTCCTCGTTGAATTCTCTGTCGGTCTGGGTCTCCGCGGGCGGGTCGATCTGGAACGTTTCAATTCCCGCATCCTTCAGACGTTTTACGATTTCCTGGAACCGGTCAGCCGGCGCGCTCTTGGTCTCACCTCCAAGGAGCGACAGCAGGAGCGTCCAGTCCTTGGCGGTCCCCTGTGGCCCGACGTGCATTGCGCCGATGCCGGCCACCTTGCAGAGCGTAAGAATGTGTCCGAATGTGGCGTAATTGCTGAGATCAAGCCGGAGACGTGTCGCGTTGAGAAAGATGAACTCGCCCGAGATCCTGAACTCGAGCTCACCTTCTTCCATCCGGAGCTCTTCGGCGACTTGTGACAGCTCGGCAAGAGTCTTCTGTACCGCGCTGTGTTCGAGTGGATAAAGCTTGATCGCTCGCAAGGCGGCGTAGAACGCCACCATGAAGTTCCGGCCGCCGCGACGAACGCTCGCTCCTGATTGCCTCTCGCCGTCGCTCTGGGACCGCGCCACCGAGCCGGTCACGTACCTCCTCCACGGATGGCACGGCTGACGGCATTGCGCACGATGACATCCTTCTCGCCCGCGGCGCGGCTCAGGGAATCCATCGCCTTTGGGGTGTTTATCTTGCCGAGCGCCATAGCGGCGCAGGCTCGGAGCTCCGAATCATCGCGCTTGCCCATGAATCCCTTGGCGTGGAGAATTCCTTCGAGCACAGGAATCCCGGCATCTCCGCTTAGAAGTCCAAAGGCCTCGAAAAACGCCATTTTTTCGGTAAGGTTGCTTTCTCGCAGATTCTTGCCCTTGATCGCAGCCTCAATGCGCGGCACTGCAGCGCGAGCGTTCCGTGCTCCGATGGCGCGCACCGCAACGATGCGCACCTCACGATCCTCGTCGACAAGAGCCCGTTCGAGCATTTGCATCGCACCTGGCGAGCCGATTTCAGTGAGCGCCGTGACCGCGGCCACGCGCAGGTCCGCCTCTCCAACCGTCAGCAATTTGCCAAGAGCCGGAACCGCGGCCGGAGACTTGAGCGACGCAGCCCGGCGGATCGCCTCGAGCACGACTGCTTCGTCATCCGAGCCGATGAGACGGATCAATTCTGCACTATGGCTCGCGGCCAGACGGGAAGCGGCGACCTCGAGCAGCATCTTCAGCTGTGAGTTATTGCTGCGCCCGATCCAACCGAGGATTGTCTCGAGCGCCCGCGGCTGCAGGATTCCGAACAGCTCGTCGAGCTCCATCTGGGGCGCGCGCAGTGGCGAGTCCTCGAGCGCCTGCAACAACTGTCCGAACGGTTTGGGATCGCTCATCAGCTCGCCCAGCTGGGTGAGACGCTGCTTTTGCGGCTCCAGGATGTCCGTCGCGCGATTTGCCGTGACGCCCGCTTCTCGCAACAGGTACGCAGCGTTCCTGTACTGGGCGGTCGAGAGAAGGATCAGCAGGAAATAGTCGAGAAGCCCGCAGATCTCCTCGCGCACGGTCGGATCCTTTTGGGCCTCGAAAGTATCGAGCAATGATGCGATGACGGCCGGCCGGAGATCAGTCGAGAACTCCCGCTTGATCTCCTGCTGCAGGTATTCCACCTCCCGATCGTCGAGAAAGTAGAGGGTCGAATCGAAATCATCGAGCTTGGCAAGCGAAGACGTCGTCGACTCCAGTCCCGCCTCTACCTGCGCCGGGGAAAGGATCTTTTCCTTCTGTTCCGCGCGCTCCATCGACTCGATTCCGGGCCCACTCTCCGCCGTGAGATCGACATACCGGTACTGCAGGGTCGCGAATTCACGCTCCCACATGAGTGTCAGCAGGTCGTCGTCTTCGTCCGTCGCCTTCCGCACGCTCTGCAGCAGATTGAAGAACGTTCCAAGCTCTTCGGCCTCGAAGCCTTTAAGCATCTTGAGCTCGCGAATTCCGTCCTTGTAGAGGAGCCAAGCCATATTGTCGCTGGTCCGGTCGCCTTCGTCGAGGACCACGCGGCCTTCCCATTTGAGCTGGGTCTCGACCACCTGCAGCTCCAGCTCGTCGGTGTGCTTCCAGATGGCGCCAAACGCGTCCCTTACCGCTTCGAGCGACCGTGCATGCATGGGGTTGTTCGGCAGATAGAGCTGGTGGGCGCGAACAGCCTTCACGAAGGCTTTGAGCAGCTCGGTAACGAAATTGATCGGGAACGACGGCTCGTCGAGCTCGTCCTCCCCGGCATTCGCTGGTACCGACGTTGTCATGCGGGAAGAAGTCCCATTTCAGTTATCTGCGCGAGATCCTTGTCGCCCCGTCCGCTGATGCAGACCAGCACCGCGTCGCTCTCTTGCCACCGCTCCTTGTCTTTGACGACCCAGGCCACGGCGTGTGACGTCTCCAGAGCAGGTATGATCCCCTCCAGCCGGCTCAGAATCCCGAGGCCCTCGACCGCCTCATCGTCGGTGACCGAGACGTAAATCGCGCGGCCGGTCTCCTTGAGGTACGAATGCTCCGGCCCGACCCCCGGATAGTCCAAGCCGGCGGAAATCGAATGAGCGGGGTGCACCTGGCCGCTCTCGTCCTGCAGCAAATAGCTCAAAGACCCGTGAAGCACACCGGGCACACCACGCTGAAGGGACGCCGAGTGCTCCCCGCTCTCCAATCCCCTTCCGGCGGCCTCCACTCCAATGAGCTCGACCGCCGCATCGGCGACGAATGGGTGGAAAATCCCCATCGCATTCGAGCCGCCTCCAACACAAGCCACCACGCTCGTGGGAGAGCGCCCGGCAATCTCGATCATTTGCGCCTTGGCTTCGCGGCCGATCACCGACTGAAAATCGCGAACCATCCGCGGATAGGGCGCCGGGCCAACGACGGAGCCAATGATATAGTAGCTGTCATTGACGTTCGTGACCCAGTCGCGGATCGCCTCGCTGGTCGCGTCCTTGAGCGTGCGCGTCCCGGAGAGCACGGGGACAACCTTCGCCCCCATCAAACGCATGCGGTAGACGTTAAGCTCCTGCCGCCGCATGTCCTCCTCGCCCATGTAAACCGTACACTCGAGGCCGAACCGCGCGCAGACCGTTGCCGTCGCGACGCCGTGTTGCCCCGCTCCGGTTTCCGCGATTATCCGTCGCTTACCCATGCGCAACGCCAACAGCGCCTGCCCAAGCGCGCTGTTGATCTTGTGCGCGCCGGTATGGTTCAGATCCTCTCGTTTGAGGTACACCGAGCAGCCGACCAGCTCCGACAACCGCGGCGCGGTGCTGAGAGGCGAAGGACGCCCGACATATTGCTTGAGCAGGCGATCCAGCTCCGCGAGAAAAACCGGATCGCGCATCGCATCGCCAAACGCCGCGTCCAGCTCATCGAGCGCCGGGATGAGTGTCTCCGGCACATATCGTCCGCCGAAAGCGCCGAAGCGGTGCGCGGTTTCCGTGGCCACGCTACTCGGGTCGCGCGCCGGACGCTGCAGCGTAGAACTGTCGCATCAGCCATGGGTCCTTCACCCCTTCGGAGCTCTCCACACCCGAAGAGACATCGACGACATCGGGCGCAAGCGTGCGCACTGCGCTGGCGACGTTGCCGGGTTTTAACCCGCCCGCCAGTACCACCGACGCGCTTCCTCTGTCGCGCGCCAGATCGAGAGCCAGGTCACTCCAAGGGAGCGCCTCGCCGGTGCCGCCGAGCCGGCCCTCGCTTCGGGCGTCGAGGACGATCGCGTCCGCCACGCTGAACAGCATCTCCGACTCGGCCGGTATGTGCGCTCCTGCGATTCTGATCGCCGCCCACACCTCACCCTTGAATTTCTCACGTACCGAGCGGATATCGGCGCTCGTTGGATCGGCGTGCAGCTGGACGATATCGAGACGAGCCTCCTCGGAGATCCTGCTGATCTCGTCGGACGAGTTGTTGCCGAAAACTCCAACGCGTTTCACACCGATTCCGGCCGCGTCCAGAATCGCACGACCGGCCTCCGGACTCACGCGTCGCGGCCCGTCAGCGAAGACGACACCGACGTAGGTGGCTCCGATCTCTCCCGCGAGCGCTGCATCCTCGGGACGGGTCATTCCGCAGAACTTAACTTTTGCGAGCACGTGTGGTCCGCGGGATGCCGGTGAGTGAACGGACGCTTGCCTCCGGATCGCGGGACCTCGAAAGCTCGGTCCCGACAAGGACCGCGTCGGCGCCGGCCCGAGCCACACTTTCGACATCCGCAACCGATTTCACCCCACTCTCTGCGATCGCGATGGCGTCGGCGGGAATGAGCGGAATGAGACGAAGCGCGATCTCCGGATCGATCTCGAGTGTCTCCAGATTCCTGTTATTTACCCCGATCAGGAGCGCACCGAGACCGAGCGCGAGCTCGAGCTCTCGCTCGTCGCGCACTTCAATGAGAACCTCGATCCCGGTATCTCTACCCACCGAAATCAGCTCTTGGAGGCGCGAGGGCGGGACCGCCCGGGCTATCACGAGAGCCGCTGAGGCTCCGAGTGATCTCGCTTCCAGGATCTGGATTGGGTCGACGTGGAAATCTTTTTTGAGGATCGGAATACCTAACGCCGCGCGCGCACGGGAGAGGTCGTCATTGGACCCGCCGAATCGCGCCGGCTCCGTGAGGATCGACACGGCGGCTGCCCCGCCGGCTTCATACGCGGTGACGTGGGCGATGAGGTCGAGGTTGCGATTGATCATCCCCCTGGACGGTGAGGAGCGCTTGACCTCAGCCACAACCTTGACGTCACTGCCCTTGAGCGCATCCGCAAACCTGGGTATGAAACCGAGCCCGGCGCAGATGCGCTCGAGCTCAGCGGCGCGAGGGACGATAGTTGCCGCGCGAGCGCGTGCTTCGTCCGTCAACGCGCCGAGTGTGCCGGTCGGCGCCGTCCAGCCAGAAAGAGCTTGCGCTTCGGTCCTTCTTCGGCTAACGTAGGAATTCGGCAAATGTTCGGTACGATAGACGGACCGGTCCGTTCTCAAACCAGTCGCGGAAAGGGATAATGTCGCTTACAAAACGCCAGCGGGAGATTCTCACCTACCTCGCGACCTACTCGGAGGAGCACGGCTACGCGCCAAGCTTCGAGGAGATTGCGACGCAGTTTAACTATAACTCCCTCGCTACGGTGCACGAGCATCTCACCAACCTCGAGCGAAAGAGCTACATCAAGCGCGCGTACAACGAGAGTCGTGGCATCGAGTTGATGCCATCGGATGTGTTGCCGCGGGCGATCTCGCTCCCACTCCTTGGTACCGTTGCGGCCGGCCTGCCGATCGAAGCGATACAGCTGCCCGAATCCATCGGCGTTCCGGAAGACCTGGTCCGTCGTGGCGGCAATCATTATGTGCTCCGCGTTCGCGGGAACTCGATGATCGATGAGCAGATCCGGGACGGCGATTTCGTCATTGTCAACGAAAAGCACACCGCCGACAATGGTGAGATGGTGATTGCGCTGATCGACGGGACATCGGCAACGGTCAAGAAGTTTTACCGGGAGCGGGACGGGCGCATCCGACTTCAGCCCGCGAACGAGACGATGAACCCAATCTACGTCCACGAGAACGATATCTCGATCCAGGGTATCGTCGTTGGGGTGTTAAGAAGGTTCTAGAGGTAAGCCTTCTAAGCCCTTATCTTTAAGGGCTTTGCGTAAGCGGATTTCAAGCGATCGAGAACCGATTTGGCCTGCCCTGAATCGATCGACTGCGCCGCCGCGCCAACTCCTTCTTCGTAGGTTTTCACGCGACCGCTGACATAAATCGCCGCTGCCGCGTTGAGAATAATGGCGGCCCGCGCCCCTGCCGCACCTCGCCCATCGAGCATCTCTTCAATGATGCGGGCGTTCTCCGCCGGCTCGCTCCCCACCAGATCCTCTCTCGCGATTCTCTTGAATCCGTGCTCCTCTGGATGGATGGTCCAACGTCTGGTGGATCCATCCATCACCTCGATCACGTGGGTCGGTCCGAGCGGGGAGACTTCGTCCAGACCGGGCTCGCCGTGGACCACCAACGCGTGCCTGGTACCCAGCGTCGCCAGTGCTCCCGCCAGGACCGGCGCTCGCTCGAGGTCTGCCACTCCAACTACCTGGCGCCCCGCCCGCGCGGGATTCGCCAGAGGCCCGACAATGTTCATCACCGTTGGGATCGCGAGCTCCCGCCGTACCGGGCCAACGTGTCGCATCGCCGGGTGCATGAGGGGCGCGAACATGAATACGATCCCGGCGTCTCTCAGTGCGGCTTCCATCACCGCGACGGGCACTTCAATCGGCACTCCAAGCGCCTCCAGCACGTCGGCGCTTCCGCACCGCGACGTAAAGGAACGGTTGCCATGCTTGGCTATGCGGACGCCGGCTCCGGCCGCGACGATCGCAGCCCCAGTCGAAATGTTGAACGTCGAAACGGCGCCGCCTCCGGTGCCGCAGGTATCGACGAGGCCATCGGGATCGTCGGCCAAGAGGGATACCATTGCCGTCCGAAGCGCCCTCACGACGCCGGCGACGACATCCGGACTCTCCCCAGTGGCGCGCAGCGCGGAGAGAAGCGCCGCGATCTGTACTGCGGTCGCCTGACCCTGCATTACCATGTCGAACGCTGCCTGGGCATCGTCGGCGGTCAGCGGCTCGCGAAAAGCGAGCTTTTGGATCGCGCCCTGGAGCGCGTTCACTGGCAGGGCGCTCATTTTCCGCGAGTTATAGGGAAGAGGCTTGCTCTCTCGACGTGACGATCTGGAGCACCTCTTCGATCACCTTGTGCGAATCTTTGGCGGAGATGGCCTCACGAAGAGTCTGCTCGACCCGGTAGATCAGGTTGCTTTGGGTCTGGAGGGCTTCGCCCTGCGAGTGCAGTTGCACGTGCGCCTTCTCGAGTTTGGTCACCGCCACGCGTACCTGCTCTTCGACGGCTGATAACCGTTGCGCGGTCGCTCTCGCCTCGACTGCGGCAACCTCGATCGCGCGCTTGAGCTGGGTTACGCGAATGGAATCTCCGGTTCCCTTCCCGTTGATCGCGGCCTGGGCCTCGGAAAGCTTGCGCTGCAGCTCTCCGACGGCGCGTGCGTGCTCGTCGTTGAGTGCACGAGTCAGCTCCTCGAGGGTGCGGACGGCTTCCTCGCGCGCGCGTCTCTCTGCGAGTCGCGCGAATGCCAAGCCGAACAGGTCGACCGCGGAAGCAACCTTCTCCGACAGTCGGTGGCCGAACCTGGTCTTCGGCTCCGAGAGAGCAAGCACCGCCGACAGCTCCGCGTCAACCAGAAGACCGCGCAGCACCAGAACTCCGGCTTCCGGCGAGGCGCCGACACCCAGCAGTTTCTGATAGTCTCCGGATTCGGTCCCGAGATCGGCGAACTGACGTGCGCCGGAAATGATTCTGCGAACAGCGGTAGGAAGATGATCCAGAGCGATTTCCAGCTGCGCGGTCCGCATCCCTTCGTGCGCGGGCATCAGGCGTTCGACCAGGAGATCCCGGCGCGCATCGTATATGAACAACACGACGTTGCCGTTGCGGTCGTGCTCAGCGACGTCCTGACTGAGAGCGTTCAACGCTTCGGAGACGTTTCCGGCCGCGGCGAGTGCCGTTGAAAGACCGGCTAGGGTTCGTGGTGCCATCGTGCCGATTCAGTGAGAGAGCGCGGGCGGTTCGTGGGCGGTTCCACATTGACGAGCCGACAGGCGAAAGTCAATCATCTTCAACGGGTTACGTTCCTTGACAGTGAGCCATTCCGGGATAATTTCACGCGATGCTGTCGCGTTCCGTGCAACTCGTGTTGCACTATCATGGCGCGCGCTTTTCGGGCTGGCAGCGGCAGCCGGGTGAACGGACGGTTCAAGGCGACCTCGAAGCGGCGGTGTCCAAATTGTGCGGAGCACCAATCACGGTCGTGGGCGCCGGGCGTACAGATGCGGGGGTGCACGCGCGCGGCCAGGCTGCGGGAGTGCGCGTGCCCGATAAGTGGAGCGCGCTCGCTCTGCGACGATCGATGAACGCCATTCTTCCGGACGATGTATGGATTTCGGCAGCCTTCGAAATGCGTGATGACTTCCATCCGCGCTACAGCGCGGTATCGCGCAGCTACAGCTACTATGTAGGCACTGACGATTTCGCATCGTCTCCGTTTCGCCGCACGACGGAGCTGGTCTGGAAAAAACCGCTCGATCTCGGGCGCCTCGGCGCAGCGGCTCGCTCGATCGAGGGCAGTCACTGTTTCCGGGCGTTCGCCGTCAAGGGTACCGCGCCCGAGAAAGACGATCACCGCTGCGTCGTCTCGCGCGCCGCCTGGCGCGAGCGTGATGGTGGTCTTGTGTTCGAGATCGAGGCCGACCGGTTTCTCCATCACATGGTGCGCTTCCTGGTCGGTACAATGCTCGAGATCGGCGAAGGCAGGCGGGAGCCAGCGGTGATCGCGGAGCTCCTGACTCAGGACGACAACAGCAGCGTCTCTCAACCCGCTCCACCTCACGGCCTCTTCCTCGAGAAGGTGGAGTATCCGAAGGACCTCTACATGGGAACCGAATGAATATCTATCTCGAGAGCGTGAACCTCGATGAGATCAGGAATGCCGCTTCGGCTGGACTAGCTGATGGCGTGGCGTTTTCGCCCGTCGCGTTCAGCGTCGATGCTCCGGACGCCGACCCGAGCGACCGGCTCGATGAGATCTCGCGCGAATTCGCATTTCCGGTCTGCGTACCAGTCGGCGCCGTCAGCTCCGGTGACATCTACGCCGAAGGACGCGAGCTGGCCAAGGTATCCGATCACATTGTCGTTCAGATCCCTCTGGTCGAAGACTCCCTGGTTCCCATCTCTCGGCTCTGCGCGGAAGGTGTGATCGTGTGCGCAACCTTCGTGTACAGCGCCGCACAGGCGATGATCGCCGCCAAAGCCGGGGCCACGTGCGTGCGCGTCAGCCTCGAGGATCTCGAGGCCTACGGACAATCCGGCGCACGGGCTCTCGCCGAAATCAAGAACATCCTGGAGGCAGGCGATCGAGAATGCGACGTGATGGCCGCGTCGCCGCGGTCGGCTGTCCAATTCACGGAATGTGCGCTCGCGGGCGCCGACATCATCAGCCTGACGCCGGACACCTTGCGCGCACTCGTCGTCCACCCGCTCAGCGACAGGGGCGTAGACAAGTTCCTGAGCGATCTCGCCAAGCGACCGAAGTTTCGAGCGCCTGCATGAGAATTCGCTTTGCGCGGTCGCTCAGCGCAATCGTCTTCGCGGCGTGTCAGGGAGCATCGAGTACGCCTTCTTCGGCACAGACGGCGCAGATCCAGACCGCGCCGTCGGCGATAAATGCGTCGCGGCGGACGGCCATAACCGATGCGGTAGCCCGCGTTGCGCCGGCCGTCGTGACGGTCCAGACCGAAGTCGTCGAAAGAGTTCCCGCGGATGTGTTCGAGCAGTTCTTTGGAGGGCGGTCCGGCCAGCGCTCAGCTGCCGGCCTGGGCTCAGGTTTCATCGTCCGGGACGACGGGGCGATCGTGACCAACGCGCACGTGGTGGCCGGCGCAACGCGTATCTCGGTCGCGATGAGGGATGGAACGACCTACCCGGCTCGCCTTGTCGGAATCGATGAGGCGAATGATCTGGCCGTACTCAAGATCGGCGCGCGCAATCTTCCAGTCGCACCGCTCGGCTCTTCGAGCAATCTGCTGATCGGAGAATGGGCGATCGCGATTGGAAACCCATACGGGTTCATTCTGGCTAACTCGGAGCCGAGTGTCACCGCCGGCGTCGTGAGCGGAACGGGGAGAAACCTCGCCACTCAATCTGAAGGCTCCGGCGTCTACGTCGACATGATTCAGACCGACGCGTCGATCAATCCCGGGAATTCCGGCGGGCCACTCGTCAACGCGGCGGGCGAGGTCATAGGCGTCAACAGTTCCATCTTTTCACCGACCGGCGGTTCCGTTGGAATCGGCTTCGCGATTCCGATCAATCGCGCGCGGAGAGTGACCGAGGATCTGCTGGCGCACGGGGTAGTCCGGCATCCGTGGGTCGGCTTCCAGCCCCGGCTGCAACGCGCTCCGGGCACAACCGGGCCCAACACCGGCGTTACCGTGGCTTCAGTGGTCCCGGGCTCGCCAGCGGCGCGAGCTGGCATTCGTCCAGGAGACCTCATCACCCGCTCGCGAAACAGAGTGCTCCACAGCCCATACGACTGGTATGCGGAACTGCTCGAGCTGCGCGTGGGCGAAAGTGATACGATCCTCGTAAAGCGCGACGGGAGGGAAATTCCTGTCACCGTACAGGTGGTGGATCTACCTGACGTGAACGCGCCGCGCGTCACCGTACTGCGAGAGATAGAGCTCATCACCGTCACCACGCCGATCCGCGCGCAGTACCAGATCCAGAGCCGAGCGGGCGCGCTGGTGAATCGCGTCAGCGACCGCGTCCAGCAGCAGATCGGTATCCAAGCCGGCGATGTGATAGTGCAAATCAATCGCACTCCCATCACGGATGCGGAATCCGTCAACCGCATTCTCTCGACTTATGGGCGCGGTGGCCTGAGGATGTACTTCGAGCGCGGCGGACAGATCTACGCGACCGAGTTCAGCCTCCAATGACCGATACCTATAGGTCACCTCTGGCCGAACGGTACGCCTCGCAGGCGATGCTTGAAATGTGGTCGCCTACCACCCGTTATGGTCTCTGGCGTCGCCTCTGGCTGGCGCTCGCAGAATCCGAGCGTGAGCTGGGAATTCCCATCCCGGACGAAGCGATCCGCCAGATGAGCGCCAATCTGGACCGGATCGATTTCAACGCGGTTGCCGCGTACGAGAAGCGAGTCCGTCACGACGTGATGGCGCACGTCCACGCGTTCGGGGATGTTGCCCCAGCTGCAAAACCATTCATACACCTGGGCGCGACCAGCGCCTTCGTGACCGACAACGCCGACCTGATTCTGATGCGGCGCGCGCTCAACCTCCTGCGCGACCGGAGCCTCGACGTATTGCGCTCCCTCGCCACGTTCGCCGAACGGTGGCGCGACCAGCCCACCCTGGGCTACACGCACCTTCAACCCGCGCAGCTCACGACGGTCGGCAAGCGAGCTACGCTGTGGATGCAGGATCTGGTGCTCGACATCGAAGACATCGACTACCGGCGGCGCACCCTGCCCTTTCGAGGAGTCAAAGGCACCACTGGAACCCAGGCGAGCTTTCTCGAGCTGTTCGACGGAGACCACGAAAAGGTCAAACGCCTCGACCGCATGGTGACGGAAAAGATGTCCTTCCCCGGACCGCTTCCCGTAACTGGCCAGACTTACTCGCGAAAGCTCGACGCGAAGGTACTCTCAGTCGTTTCGGGAATAGCTGCCAGCGCCGCAAAATTCAGCGGCGATATCCGGATGCTGCAATCGTTCGGCGAGATGGAAGAGCCCTTCGAGAGCGAGCAGGTCGGCTCATCCGCGATGGCCTACAAGCGGAATCCGATGCGCTCGGAACGAATCGCCTCCCTCGCCCGTTTCGTCAATTCGCTCGAGAGCAACGCCAATCAGACCCACTCGGCCCAATATTTCGAGCGAACGCTGGACGACAGTGCCAACCGGAGGCTCGTCATCCCGGAGATGTTTCTGGCAGCCGATGCAATTCTGATTCTGATGGCAAACGTCTCCAGTGGGCTCGAGGTCCATCCAGCGGTCATCGAGCGGCGCCTGACCGTGGAGCTTCCATTCATGGCCACCGAGCAGCTCATTGTCCGTGCGGTCAAGGCCGGAGGTGACAGACAAGTCGTGCATGAAGCGATCAGAAAGCACAGTCTCGAAGCTGCCCGTGCAATGAAAGATGGTGCGAACGCCAACGACCTCCTGCAGCGTCTCGCCCGCGACAAAGCGTTTGGCGTGAGGCTCAAGGATCTCGAGGGCACGCTCGATCCAAAACGGTTTGTTGGCCGCGCGCCGGAACAGGTCGATGAGTTCCTCAGGGATGTCATCACTCCACTTTTTGCCGGCGACATCGCCAGGTCGGAGCGGACCGAGGAGCTGCGCGTTTGACGGTGATGGCGGCGAGCGCACTCCCGCTTCCCCCGTTCCGGCGCGGCAAGGTCCGCGATGTGTACGTCGTTGATGACGAGCGGCTCCTCTTGGTGGCGACTGATCGCGTCAGCGCCTTCGACGTCGTCATGGCGGAAACGATTCCGCATAAAGGCGCCGTCTTGACCCAGATCACGGCCTGGTGGCTCGGGCAGCTGGAGCCACGGGTCGAGCACCACATGATATCGGCCGACGCGTCGGAGATCGTGCGCGACGTTCCCCAGCTGCGCGGTCACGAGAGTGCGATCGCTGGGAGAGCGATGCTCTGCCGCCGCGCGACCGTCTTTCCAATCGAGTGCGTGGTGCGAGGATATCTCTCCGGCTCGGCATGGAAGGAATACAGCGACCATGGCACTCTCGCCGGTGAAAGTCTGCACAAGGGACTCCGGGAGTCTGATCGTCTCGACCCGCCGCTGTTCAGTCCCGCGACCAAAGCCGACGAAGGCCACGATGAAAACATCACGGTTGATCGCATGCGCTCGATCGTGGGCGAGCGGTCGGCGAGCAAGCTGGAAAACCTCTCCCGCGAGATCTACCAAACGGCCCGCGCCATAGCCGCGAAGCGTGGAATCATCATCGCCGATACGAAGTTCGAATTCGGCCGCGCGGAGGGCGGCGACGGGCATGAGAAGGTTATATTGGTGGATGAGGTGCTCACGCCCGACAGCTCGCGTTTCTGGCCGGCCGACATTTACGAGCCGGGTCACTCGCAGCCCAGCTTCGACAAGCAGCCGCTCCGCGATTATCTCGACGCGGAAAAGCGCGCTGGCCGCTGGAACGGCAACTATCCGCCCCCGCGCCTGCCTCAGGACGTGATCGATGCCACGAGCGAGCGGTACCTCGACATATATCGTCGCTTGACCGGCAACTCACTCCAAGCTGACGGAGCACATTGAACTTCGCGCGAGAAGGCCTGCTTTTCATCGCGATTGCCGCCGTCATCGCCGCGGGCGCCTTTGGTTTCGCGATTACGCGTCGCTCGTGGGGACTCTGGCTGGCGGCGTTCGTGCTGCTGCTGCTGGCGCTCTGGGTCGCGTATTTCTTCCGCGATCCCGAGCGGACCGGCGAGCGCGGCCCAGCTCTGGTGGTTTCGCCCGCGGACGGAAAACTCATCTTGATCACCGAGGTCGATGAGCCGAGCTTCCTGAAGGGAAGAGCGACCAGGATCTCGATCTTCATGAACGTCTTCAACGTGCACGTCAATCGTTATCCGGTTGACGGAGTGGTCAGATACATCCACTACAACAAGGGAAAGTTCTTCAACGCCGCGGCCGAGAAGTCGAGCCTCGAGAACGAGCAGATGTCGGTTGGAATCGAGAGTCCTCCCCGACGGGTCCTGGTCCGACAGATCGCCGGTCTGATCGCGCGCCGGATCGTGACCTACAGCAAGCTCGGGGAGACGGTTAAGCAGGGCGACCGGATGGGGATAATCAGATTCGGATCCCGGGTGGACGTGTTTCTTCCGGTCGGCTCCGCGCTGCGCGCCCAGGTCGGTGACATCACAGTCGCCGGGGTCACCATCCTGGCGGAGCTGCCGCACTGATGGTCGCGCCAGACCACACGAGACGGCACCACGCCAGGACGGATCCCCAGCGTCCGCGCCGTGCCGTCGTCATTCTGCCGAACGGCGCCACCCTCGCAAGCCTCTTCTTCGGAGTGTTCGCCATCGTGGCGGCGTCGCGCGGCGAGTTCGACACCGCCGCCCGATGCGTCGTCGCTGCCGGGATCTGCGATGCGCTCGACGGCCGGATCGCGCGAGCGACGGGGACCGGCTCGCGCTTCGGCTCAGAGCTCGATTCTCTCGTCGACGCGATCTCGTTCGGATTGGCGCCGGCGCTCATCATGTACTTCGCGGTCCTGAACCGAAACGGCTGGGACTGGATTTTCGCTTTTCTCTTCTGCGCTTGCGCGGTAATTCGGCTCGCTCGATTCAACGTGGAGCAGGCTGGTCGCGCGAAGAAGTATTTTCACGGGTTGCCGAGTCCCGCCGCGGGAATGACGCTCGCCACCTATTTCTGGTTCAGCCAGACCACGCTGTACAATCAGACGCTCATCGGTGACCTGAATTGGCCGGCGGGGTTGCGCGGCCTCATGCTAATACTCGCGTTCCTCATGATCAGCAACGTCTCGTACCCCGCCGTTCCGACGGTCGGATTTCGAAAGCCGACCGAGATTCTGGGGACTCTGGTCGTGTTCGCGACGCTGGTCGGTGTGCTTTTCCTCCGCACCGAATTTTATTTTCCGGCTCTTGTGCTCTACGTTTTGTATGGCTTGGCGAAGACTGTGATCTTCGGCTTGCTCGACAGGCGTCCGGTTGGTGACGCTCCCGTGATCTCGGACGACGAGGAGCCATTGCTGCTGACGGCAGCCGGCGTCATCGATGGTGGAAGCGAAGCGCTCCGTCAGCGCCCTCCGCGCCGCAGACGAAGGCGCCGCCCTCCCGGCCACGGCGAGCCGCCGCGCGGTGGGCCGCCGAGCACGCCGCCCACTTCCCCAAGTCCCGGCGGAGGAGCTCCCTGATGGCGAAATTCCGCATCGCGGTCCACATAACGCCAAGGAAGGGTCTGCTCGATCCCCAGGGAAACGCGGTGCGGGATGCACTTCGCACTCTTGGGTTCAAGGCTGTGAAGGATGTCCACGTCGGCCGCTACATTGTGGTCGAGACCGATGCCTACGATGCAATAGCGGCTGAGGAAACCGTTACTGAAATGTGCCGTAAGCTCCTGGCCAACCCCGTGACCGAGGATTTCGAGATAGAGTCGGCGGTGCACGCATGAAATTTGGAATCGTCACGTTCCCGGGTTCCAACTGCGACTACGACGCGTTCCACGCCGTGACCGATGTGCTGGGCGAGGAAGC
>JALYKQ010000042.1 GCA_030774675.1 Gemmatimonadota bacterium
TTACGGCCTGATCACCATATACTTGAACGTCAGCGTGCCGGCACCTGATAGCGCTCCATTGCTTGCGTTCAGGAAAGTGATAGTCGCCGTATTCGCGGCGCTGCAGGTTGCCGACTTCACGACAACGGTCTGGTTGACCGAATAGGATGACTCGGTGATGAGAAGGTGGTTCGCCACCGCACATCCGGTCACTGCCGCCGTCGCGGTCACTGTGCCATTTCCGGCAAGATTCGGTATCGTCGCGGTGGTCGCGGCTCCGTACGTGATGCTGCTGAAGGCGGTTCCGCCGCCGAGCGTGACTGTGTTTGAGCCGCCGCCGACAGCAACCGGGCTCGTAGTGGTTCCAGTTCCGATATTGGTCGCCGCGTTGTTGCTCGCGTTGATGTTGGTGGCACCGTTGACCGTGAGACCGGTAAGCGTTCCGACGCTGGTCAGTGACGATGAAACCACGCCTCCCGCGAGAGTGGCACCTGTGATTCCCGTCCCGGCGACGTTAGTCGCCGTCGCTGCGTTGCCGGTGGTACTCTGGTTGAGCGTCGGGAAATCCGCCGCGACCGCGATGCTCGGCGCGCCGGTGCCGGTAGTGTTCTTCAGAATACCGGTCGCGAGCCCACTGAGTGCAACGCCGTTGATTCGCGCAACGGTGGTGGCCACACTGCCCGACGGCGTCGTGACGTCTCCGGTCAGCGCTGGATGGCTGGTTGACGGGAGGATGCCCGTCACCTCCGTGCCCAGAGCGATTGCAGACGCCGCCGAGACATTTGCGCCATTGCCCTTCAGGAAACCGGTGAGATTGGTCGCCGTCGCCGTCGTCACGTTGTTCGGTCCGGCAGGGCCGGTAGCACCGGTAGCGCCGGTAGCACCGACGGGTCCCGCCGGGCCTTGCGGTCCAACTGCGCCGTCAGTTCCGTTCGCACCTGCGGGCCCGGTCAGACCTTGCGGCCCGATAGGTCCTTGGGCGCCTGTGGCTCCCGTTGCACCCGTTGCCCCTACCGGTCCCGCTGGACCTTGCGGTCCGATCGCGCCATCAGCTCCATTCGCACCCGTCGCGCCCGTCGCACCCGCGGGACCAATTGGACCGACAGGTCCCGCTGGACCCTGCGGTCCGATCGCGCCGTCAGCACCGTTCGCACCCGCGGGACCAATAGGGCCCGCTGGTCCCGCTGGACCTTGCGGTCCGATCGCGCCATCAGCTCCGTTCGCTCCCGTTGCACCTGCTGGTCCTGCCGGACCTTGGGGTCCGGTCGCGCCGTCAGCACCGTTCGCACCCGCGGGACCAATAGGACCCGCTGGTCCCGCTGGACCCTGCGGTCCGATCGCGCCGTCAGCTCCATTCGCTCCCGTCGCGCCAGTTGCACCGGCGGGACCAATTGGACCGACAGGTCCTGCGGCTCCCGTTGCGCCATCAGCTCCATTCGCTCCCGTCGCGCCAGTTGCACCGGCGGGACCAACAGGACCGACAGGTCCCGCTGGACCCTGCGGTCCGATCGCGCCATCAGCTCCATTCGCGCCAGCCGAACCCGCAGGTCCGGTCAGCCCCTGCGGGCCGATAGGTCCTTGGGCGCCCGTCGCGCCGTCCGCCCCATTCGCGCCCGTCGCGCCAGTTGCACCTGCTGGTCCTACCAGACCTTGCGGTCCGACTGCTCCGTCAGCCCCGTTCGCACCCGCGGGACCAATAGGACCGGCGGCGCCAGGGGGACCCTGCGGTCCGACCGCGCCATCAGCTCCATTCGCGCCAGCCGGACCCGCAGGTCCGGTGAGACCCTGCGGTCCGATAGGTCCTGCGGCTCCCGTTGCGCCATCAGCTCCATTCGCACCCGTCGCGCCCGTCGCACCAGCGGGACCAATAGGACCGGCAGGTCCCGCTGGACCTTGCGGACCGATCGCGCCATCAGCTCCATTCGCTCCCGACGCACCCGTGGCACCGGCGGGACCAATTGGACCTGCCGGACCAATTGGACCTGCTGGGCCCATTGGGCCCACCGCTCCACTCGAGGTGCGCCAATTGACGTAGACGTGGTGCTGCGTTGCGCAGTACGTCTTTAGGCCCGGCCCTTTGATCACGTATAGCGCGCCGGTCGTAGCAACGTAGCAGGCCTCGATGAGCGAATCGACAGCAGCACTCTGCTGCGCAACACTTTGGTCCGGGGGTGTCGTGCCCTCTTGCGACCAGACTTTGGCCGGGAGGGTGGCTACGGCAATCAGGATAAACGCGGCAGACGAGAGCGACGAAGTCGCGCGAGTGAGTAACACGGAGTTGAGGAGGCGCATTTGGTTATGCACCCTGACTCAAGATTTCGTTCATTCTTCGCTCGATGTAATCCAGAGCGAGACCCACTGGAGCGAGGTCAATTGCTTGGGCGTCATTCGAGCTGGCGAGCAGCAACCGGGCTTGGAAGAGCGCTGCGCGGGATGACTGGACCTTTCCCGATAGGAGTTGGTCGGCGAGTTGGTTCACTGCTAATTCCGCCTTGCTCCGCAGATCCTTGTCTTCCACTCCCTGTGCAAAAAAGTCGGCGGCGTCATGGAGTTCGGGAGCGAGTACGGCGAGGCCGCTGACAGTTTGCTCTGGCCGTGGCTCGGATTGGCAGCAGATTGTCCTCGGCCCGGTGGGCTCCCCGCAGCCGGTGATCGCTACAAAACAAGCAATGGCAATCGCCGCCGCGAGAGGCGACCTCATACTAGAGTTTGTCGTGCGTTCCGGGTCGAGGTGTCTCATGAATCCGAGTAGTAGATAGGCCGGCCGATCGGCCCAAGGCCTAGTGGTTTTTGCTATCGGCATTACTACTATAGAGACGAGGTTCCGGCTCTGATCGTCACGGCTTTCTGAAAGGGTTTCGACACTCGCGGCTGATAGGTCGATTGGCCGCCGGATTGAACGGATCGGGTGTAACCAATTGCTGTATAGCGATTTACACGGCGCGATTTCCTTCGCGGGCAGTGATATGAAATAACCCCTACTAATTTTGGTCCGGGGAACAGATGTCGCCAGGGCGCCTTAGCGCCGCTAGGCTTTGGGGACTGAGTTCGTCAGTCTTCGACCGTGAATGGATAGGTCAGCGTGCACGCCGCGACGAACACTATATCGAAGGCGAGCAACAGCTTCAGCCAGGCTCCCGCCTCGGAGATCGGCCTGCCGCTCAACAGCTTTGCCGTCGCCTGTGATGCGCCGATTACGACTGGAACGAAGAATGGGAGCGCCAGCATTGGAAGCAGCAATTCCGCGAGTCGGGTGTTGACGGCCATCGCACTGAACAAGGTCCCGACCGCCACGAGACCAATTGCTGCCAACAACGCGATGGCGATCAGCGGCGCCGCAACGTCCCCAAGGGGCAAATTGTAGAAAAGCATGAGGGCGGGAATAGCGATGAGCTGCACGGCCGCAACAAAAATCAGATTTGCGATGGCCTTCCCTAGGAAGATTGACTCCCTGCTTACCGGCGACGCCAGGAGTCCGTCGATGGCGTGGTCCGCGCTCTCGACACCGAACGATCGTTGCAGTCCAAGCAAGCCGGAGAATGTGAAGACGACCCAGAGAACTCCCGGCGCGAGATCCGTGACCGCGACAGTAGTCGGGTCCCACGAGTAATAGAAGATCACTAGGCCGAGTAGCGCGAACACAACGGCAGACAGAAACGCGCTCCGCGTGCGGAACTCGATCGCCAGATCCTTACGCGCGATAAGCCAGGCGACAAACAGCGTGTCAGCCACTGGCTGCCACCGCCTCGCGGTACGTCGCGGCGTAGGACTTGGGGTCGATCCCCTCGCTAGCATCGTAGCGTACGAACTTTCCCCGCTGCATCACGGCGGCGTGGGTCGCCAGCGAAAGCCCCTCGGCGAGATTGTGGGTGACGATAATTATCGCCGTTCCGGCTAAGCGCAGCTCACCGAGCAGTGCGGTGAGAGATCGAGCTCCGCTATCATCCAGGCCGTTGTACGGCTCGTCGGCCAGCACGACTTGCGGCGAATGAACCATCGCGCGCGCGATCGAGACGCGCTGCTGCATTCCACGGCTTAGCAGCCGAACCGGCGCGTCGGCGCGCTCCAGCATCGACATGCGACGGAGCGAATCGTCTACCCGCTTCCTGGGATCGCGAATGCCGTAAAGGCGCGCAGCGAATGAGACATTTTCGCGGGCGGATAGCGCAGCGTAGAGCATCGTGTGGTGCGATATCAGCCCCACGCGCGAGCGGGCGAGCGATCCTCCGGGCAATGGAATTCCGGCGAGCCGCGCACTGCCGGACGATGGCTTGAGTAGGCCGGCCAGCAGGCGCAGCAGCGTCGTTTTCCCGGCGCCGTTTGGACCGAACACCGCCAGACAATCGCCGGGGGCGAGTGAAAGCGTGACGCCGGCGACAGCTTTCCTCGACCCGAAGGCGCGGGCGAGATCAATCGCCTCGATTATCGGAAGATCGGTCCGGGAAGCCACGGCGGGTGGGGACTTGGTCATTCGCCTAGAACTTGCCACTCTGGCGAGAGCCGCGCAAAAAGCTATATCCTTGCGACTTCGCCAATTCGGCGACGGCCATCACTCGCCCCAATGACTGACATCGACGTTCTTCTCCAGGAAAACCGGAAGTTCGAGCCTCCGCCCGAGTTCGCTCTCACCGCCAACGTCTCGTCGAGCGAGATCTACGACAAGGCGGCGCTCGACACCGAGCGATTCTGGGCCGAGCAGGCGCGCGCGCTGGAGTGGATCAAGCCGTGGAAGAAGGTGCTCGACTGGAAACCTCCCCACGCCGAGTGGTTCATCGGGGGAAAGCTCAACATCGCCGCCAATTGCGTGGACCGTCACGTACAGGGTGCGCGGAGAAACAAGGCAGCGCTTATCTGGGAGGGAGAGCCCGGCGACAGGCGTACTCTCACGTATTGGGACCTGTACCGCGAGGTCTCGAAGTTTGCAAACGTCCTCAAGAAGCTGGGAGTCAGGAAAGGGGATCGCGTCGCAATCTACCTGCCGCTCATTCCGGAAGCGGCGATTTCAATGCTCGCCTGCGCGCGCATCGGCGCCATCCACTCAGTCGTATTCGGCGGATTCTCTCCCGAATCGCTGAGCGACAGAATCAATGATGCAAAAGCGACGGTGCTGATCACCGCCGACGGCGGGTATCGGCGCGGGCAGGTCATTCCGCTGAAGCGAAACTCCGACAAAGCGCTGGAGACCACGCCGTCGATCGAGCACGTGGTGGTGGTGCAGCGCCGCCCGGGCGGAGCGGGTGACGAAGCGTTTGCGGACATGCGCGAGGGACGCGACCAGTGGTGGCACCGCCTGATGAAGGACGCGCCGCTCGAGTGCGAGCCCGAGACGATGGATGCGGAGGACGTGTTGTACATCCTCTACACATCGGGAACTACCGGCAAGCCCAAGGGCATCGTGCACACCACTGGAGGCTATCTCACCGGCGTCGCGACCACCACGAGGATGGTATTCGACCTCAAGGAAGATGATGTCTTCTGGTGCACGGCCGACATCGGCTGGGTGACCGGGCATTCGTATCTGGTCTACGGACCGCTCGCGAATGGCGCGACGTGCGTGATGTACGAGGGCGCGCCCGACTGGCCGGAGAAGGACCGCTTCTGGGACATCTGCGAAAGTCACGGAGTGACGATCCTGTACACCGCGCCCACCGCGATTCGCGCTTTCATGAAGTGGGGCGATGAATGGCCTGCCCGGCACGATCTGTCGCGGATTCGGTTGCTCGGCTCAGTCGGCGAGCCGATCAATCCGGAAGCGTGGATGTGGTACCGGGAGCACATAGGGGGGAATCGTTGCCCGATCGTCGACACCTGGTGGCAAACCGAGACGGGGGCGATCGTGATTTCGCCGCTGCCGGGAATCACCTCCACGAAGCCCGGCAGTGCGACGAAAGCGCTGCCCGGTTACAGCGCGGATCTCCTCGATTCGATGGGAGAGCGCATCGAAGTCGGCGGAGGATTGCTCGCGCTCACGAAGCCGTGGCCGGCCATGCTGCGGACCATCTGGGGTGATGACGACCGGTACGTTCAAACCTACTTCTCGAAATGGCCCGGCCGTCTCGATCTCTACTTCCCGGGTGACGGAGCGAAGCGCGACAGCGAGGGGTACTTCTGGATTCTCGGACGCGTCGACGATGTGCTGAACGTGGCGGGGCATCGCATTGGCACGATGGAAGTCGAGTCGGCGCTGGTCGAGCATCCCGCCGTCGCGGAAGCAGCGGTGGTGGGCAAGGCCCACGAGCTAAAGGGCCAGGCAATCGCCGCGTTCGTGACTCTTCGGGACAAGAGCAAACAGAGCCCGGCGCTTCGCGACGAGCTGCGAGAATTTGTCGCGAAAAAGATCGGCGCGCTCGCTCGTCCCGACGACATTTTGTTCTCCGCCGACCTTCCAAAAACACGCTCCGGAAAGATCATGCGCCGGCTGCTCCGCGACATCGCTGAAGGGCGCGCGTTGGGTGACACGACGACGCTCGCGGATCCAAATGTTGTCGCAAAGCTGAAGGATCAGTACGAAGACAAGGAGGGCTGATTCCTATCAGCTAAAGGCACTCCCGTGGGCACGACTTATCCCTTTTCTTGCCAAAGCGTTAACGCCGTTACCCGAACAAACCCCGACGCAGTTCAGCATTGGCCGGAATGTCGAAACCATTTCCGTTCACCAGTAAACAAATGCTTACACTTTGACGTCTGCCGGCGAGAGTGCCACGCTCGCAAAACGCAATAGCTTCGCGCAAAAACACGCCAAAAAGGAGCGGATTCTCTTCCGAAATTCGGGTTACAGGAAGGGGTCCGTTTCGTCTTATAGGTGCAGCCCAACCAACCGCTTTGAAGGCCCGGTTTTCAGCCACTGGCTGGTCACCGGCACCATCAAATTCCCTCGGAGATCAAAACACAATGAAAGCGACCCGTACTCTTCTGGCCGCGATGGTGCTCGGAACCGCCATCGGCGCAAGTCAGGCAAACGCGCAATGCAGCGGCAACGCTGGCTCGTGCAACACCACCAACACCGCGTCGGTCACCGTTGGCGCGCTGGTCAAGCTCGGCATGAGCGCGACCACCACCGCACTGACTGCCCCGACCGCTGACGACATCGACGTCGGCGCTGTGATCGCCAACTCTGGTCCCAGCTTTACCGTCAAGGCGAACCGCAGCTGGACGCTCAAGATCAAGTCACAGAACGCGACGAACTGGACCTACGCCGGGACCAGTTCCGGTGTGAAGCCGATCAGCGACCTCGCATGGTCGACCTCGGCGGGTGGAAGCTTCGCCGCGATCACGAGCAGCGACGCGACCTTCACGTCTGGTGCCAGCTCGACCAATGGCGCTGCAGCGCAGGCGTTCTTCAAAACGACCTGGGTAGCAGACTTCGCAGACGCAAGTAACCGTGAAGGTACGTACAGCTTGCCGATCGTCTTTACCCTCACCGCTCCGTAACCGATGCATAATTCTGGCTCTCACTCGCCCACCCGGGCGGGTGAAGAGCGCAGAGGGCGAGTCCGGGGAACCGTGCTCGCCCTCTGCGTCGTAATAGGAGTGGCGTTCTCGCAGTCTGCATCCGCGCAGCTGCTCGTAGATCCGCTCGAAGTGACGCTGCTCACCGCTGGTACGAACCGGGTCTCGGGCAGTTTTTCACTGGCGAACACATCGGACAAACCGGTGCAGGCGACGATCACGCGGCAGGACTGGGATCGCGTCGAGAACGGCGACAACCGCTTTCTCCCGGCCGGCACGAGCGGCACATCCTGCGGCACGATGCTGAGCGTCTCGCCTCTATCGATCCGCATCGAGCCGCATTCGAGCCGCATCATCCGCCTCGGCGTTCAGAACGCGGCAGCCGTGACGAAGGAGTGCTGGGATATCTTCTTCATCGAGGAAGTCCCTCAGCGTGCATCGGTCAGCGGCAATTCGCTCCAGTACATTTTCCGTACCGGAGTGAAAGTCTACGTCGCGCCTCCAGGCCTCACCCGCGACGGCGCGGTTGAAGCCATGGGTGTGGAGGACGTCGCGGTTCCCGCTGCTGCCTCTTCGACCAGCGCAGCCAAAGCCACGGCTACTGCATCTGCGACCAAGAAAAAACAGATCTCGATCCGCTTCCACAACACCGGCGGCATGCACCTCCTGGGCAAGGGCCGGCTCGAGTTCCGCCGCCTTGATAATTCGCTCGCGATGCAAGTGCCGATCGCGGAATTCCCTACCCTTCCGGGTGCGACCCGCAAAGTGATGGTGGATGTTCCGAGCGGACTAGCTCCGGGAGATTACGTGATACTCGCTCTCATCGATTTCGGCGGCGCCGAGCTCGTTGCGGGTCAGATCGACTTCCAGGCGAAGTAGGTCAACTTGTCTGCGCTCTGGCGGAAGCACTCTGGTGGGAGCACCTGCGCGGCGATTTCGCTGGCGCTCGTACTGCTCGCCTCTCCGCTCGCGGGGCAGAAGACCGTCCTTACCGTCACAGGGGGCACGGTCACATTCGCCGCCCCAACTGCCGCTGATTACATCGCGGGGTTCATCAACTCTCCGACGGGCGTCACCTTCACGATCGATGCGCAAACGGGCATTAGTCGCACGACGACGATTTCGATTCGCTCGACCTCGGCATCGCTCGGCAGCGGCAAGGTAATCGGCGACCTTCAGTGGCGACGCTCAGACCTGGCTACGTGGAACTCGATGACGCTTACCGATGCGGCAGTCGAGCAGCGTATCGTCATCCGCAACGTGTCGAACGATCCGTGGGGCAACACGCTGTTTTTTCGGATGCTCCTCAGCTGGACCAGTGACGGTCCCGCGACGTACTCCGCGAACTATCAAATCACGCTGTCCCAGACTGTGCCGTGATAAGGTCACTTCGCGCGCCCCTCACTGCGCTCTCCTTGATTCTTCCGAGCCTTGCGTCGAGGGGAGTCGCGCAATCTCCGACACCCACGCCGCAGTCTGCCCACATTACTTCGGTGTCCCTCGCGGCGTGGGACCGGACTAAGCCAGATTCCACGCCAGACAGCGAGGTGAGACTCTTGTCCGTCACCGCATCAGGCGCGCCCCGCAGCTACCAGGTTGTCTCGATCCCCGTTCCTGATGCTCTCGCAAGCGTAATGAAGCTGGATGTCGAGGTCGTTCCCCGAGGAGAATTCGTCGTTCTCGGACCGCGGACGCGCTCGCTTGCCCTCGCCAGCAGGAGACGGATCGGAGTTACGATCGGAATTCCGGCGAGCGCATTGGCGGGCCGCCTGATCGCTGCCGAAGTGCGATTCTCTTCGCCCGCTTCGGCCACAGTGATAGTACCAGTGGAGATCGACGTCAGCCTCGTTCGGCAGATCCTGCTCCGCGTTGGATCCGGTCCGATCAACGCGCAGGCTGGCAACGACGTGATAATCCCGTTCGAGATCGTGAATTCCGGCAACGCGAAGGAGATGGTGAAGCCGGAGCTCTCGCTACCGAGCGGCTGGGCGTCGAGAGACTTACACCAGGGTGACATCGCGATCCAGCCCGGCGAGACGGCGAAGCGACGGGTGCGTCTCAAGATTCCTCCTCTGTCGAGCACCGGATCATCGTTCGTGCGCGTTGATCTTCGATCCGGACAGGAGACCCTGGGCTCCGAGACGATGACGGTTGAAGTCTTCAACTCGAGCTCGATCGGACGTGAAGCGGGCCCCCTCCTCACATCCGCGATCTCGCATGCAAGGGACGAGAACGGCCGCATGAACAGGGCTTTCACGCTTGCAGTTGTCGGCGCGCTATATGATTCCGTGAGAGTGGACGCTAGGATGTCGCAGGGCTCGGCACTCGGAGGTGCGGCCAGTAATGCGTTCGCCCGGCTGGGGACGTTTCAATCATCCGCTTCGGTGCTACTTTCGGCCCCGTCGGGACAGCTCGGGCTCGGAAACACTGGAGCATCATTCTCCGATCTGACCGGGCTTTACCCTTATGGTCAGGGCGCTTTGCTACGCCTTCAGCACCCTGAGTGGAGCTTGATGGGCCTCGGCGCACTGTCAATGGCACCGGTAGGATCGACGGACCGCAAGCCTCTTGTTGGTTTGCGGGCAGAACGCCGCTTCGGCGATGCCGCATTGAGCACGTCGGTATCCCACCTCGCCGATGCCGGTCTCTCGCCGCGACGCCTCGATGCTTTTGGTGTAGGAGCTGCCGTGCCAGCAATGTTCGGCAGCACCCTCAAGGCGGAAGTCGCCGAGCGGCGCTTCCAGGACGGGAGCGGATTCGGGTGGTCGAGTGAGCTGGTGAGAACCGCTGGCGAGAGGAACGAACAGCTCCGGATCACGCACGCTCCCGGTGGCAGCGACGCATTCGCTCGTGCCACGAACGAGCTAGTGGCAACTCTCTCCGAGCGACTCAGCTCGCGCGCAACGGTGAGCGCCAGCGGGTGGCGCACCACGGATGCGACTTCGGTGTTCAGCGGTCTCAAGTCGAACGGGTATTCACTGAGACCGCAGTACGCGATCCACGCGCGAACGACGGTCGCGATCGAGATGCGATCCTACGAGTTCGACGCAACTTCCCGACAGACCGCATCGAACGCAGGCGGCGGGTTCGGAACGCGCGAGCAGCAGGTTGGGATCAGCCTCGGCACCTATCTCCGCGAATACTACCTGAACAGCTCCGCGTACCTCGGCAATCAGACTCGAACGGTTTCTCCTATTGGTCAGAGCATGCTCACGGATCGCACACCCAGGAATTACTGGATGACCAACGCCGGATGGTCAGGCGCCGGCGGGGTGCTGGAACTGCAGACTCGGATCGAGCAGACGCGCGACAGGGGCGGATTCGTCAATCAGCAGAGCATGTTCGGAGTGCGGGGCGAGCAGGTGGTGTTGCCGTGGTTCGGCGGAATCAGGGGAGAGGGAGAGCTCCAACGCGTGAACGGCTTTGGCAGGGAGAAGTCCGCAGTCGTGAGAGCAGGTATGGCCATTCCACTCGTGAACGGCTTTGCGCTCAAGCTCGACGTCGAGCGCAACTCGATCTTTCACTCCCTGAGCGGCCATGTCCCATGGATCCTCGGGGCGCGTTTCGAGCATACCCTGACCGTGCCGATGTTGCGTACCCCTGGGACATCCGGGTACGTCTACGAGGATCTGAATGGAAACCAGCACCACGATCAAGGCGAGCCCGGTGTGCCGGGCGCGATCGTCAGGCGCGGCGCCGAGACCGCGGTCGCCGACGCGAGCGGAAAGTACCGCGTCTCAGGCGACGCGGGACAGCCTGTAATGATCGACGAAGCGTCTCTGCCGGATGGGTGGACGGCCTCGGGTGCGGGCCGCGGTGATCTCAGCGTCTGGCTCTCGACGTCCGCCGAGGTGGAGCTCATCGTCGCGCCCCGCTCGAGTATCTCAGTGGTGTTGGTAGATCTGAGCAAGGCACACGTAATTGCGCGGGACAGTGCCGGCCGCGAATGGGCAGCGATCATGACGGGACCCACCACCGCGACGTTTCAGTCACTGCCGGTGGGTACCTATACCCTTGAGTTCGACCTTTCCGAGTTGAGCGAGCCCCTCGTGCCTCGCGCTCCGGTTCCTACACTCATTGTTACCGGCAAGGATTCGAAATCGATCACGGTGACCCTCGATCCACGCCCAATCCGGATGTGGAACGCCAGCAGCGCGAAGAGCGGGAATCAGAAATGAAACCGCGCTTTCGTGCAGGTTTGGCAGCTCTTCTCATCGCGACCAGCGGCCTGGTTTCCGCGTGTCTTCGCTCGACCGAGCCCCAGCCATCGCTGCTTGCGCTAAATGGATCGTGGAATTACACCGGGGTGCAGTCCGGTCGGGTGCAGGAGACTCTGTCCGGTACACTGACAATTTCTCGCGAGTCGGGGACTAGCTTTCAGGGACGGCTCGACCTCGTGAGTGAGAATGTCCAAACCGGACAGAGTCGAGCTTTTGGCGGCTTGGTTAGTGGCTCCGAGAGCGGCGTGGACGTGATCGATTTCGACGCCGATCTGGAATCGGCGCCGCGTCGGCACGTAGGCACGATCGTGGCCGACACCATCACCGGGACGTGGATCGGTTCTTCACCCGACGGCACTGTGACCTCGGGAACCTTCAGAGTGGAACGGGGGACTCGATGAGACGACTGGGAACCGGAATGGCCATCCTGGCATTGTTGCTCGGGCTGTTGGGTGGGTCATCCCAGGCGCAGGCTCAATGCACCGCGAGTGGCGCACCTGACAGCTGCGGGGTGCCCGGAAGCGTCTCGATGACAGCAGGTCGAGTCGTTCGACTTCAGATGAGCGCTGGCTCGACGGCGCTCACCCCGCCGACCACCGCTCATTTCGATGCCGGGTTCAACACCACCACCGGTCCCACTTTCACTGTGAGCGCCAATGCCGCCTGGACGCTTCAGGTCCGGGCGTCCTCGGGGATCTGGACGGCCACGAACACAACGCCCGGCGCGCCAGCGCGGACCAACAAACCCGCGGGCGATCTGCAGTGGAGCACGGCATCCAATGGAGCTTTCACCGCGCTCACGATCGGCGACGTTACCCTGTTTTCCGGTGCCGTCACGGCGAGCAACGCGACCACCCTGTACTTCCGGACACTTTATGACTGGGCGCTGGACACGCCGGGCAGCTACAGCCTCTCGTTGGTGTTGACGCTGACAGCCCCCTGAGCGTGCCCGCACGACCAAACCGTCTTGTGACCCGCGCACGCTCTGACGTAGTCATTCACTTGTGACGGAGATCTCGGACGCAGAGCTGATCGCTGCAGTCCTGGCCGGCGATGTCGAGTCGTTCTCCGGCCTGGTTCGGCGCTATCAGGACACCTGCACCCGTTTCGCCGTCCGAATGCTTGGGTCGCGTGTAGATGCGGATGATGCGCTTCAGTCGGCTTTCATGCGCGCTTTCCGCGGCTTACGCAGCTGCAAGGATCCGAATCGCTTCGGAGGCTGGCTTTACCAGATCGTCATCAACGAGTGCAGGACATACGCATCGCGACAGCGGCGTCGGGAGCTTCGGTTTCCAGCAGCCTCTGACGTGATCGAAAGGGCAGTCGCGCCGGGCTCGGAAGAGGAGCCCGACCGAGATGTGGGTGGACACATAGAGCGTGCTTTGAGCATGCTTCCGAGCGACCAGCGGGAGGCATTCCTGTTGAAGCACGTGGAAGAGCTGAGTTACGACGAGATGGCCGCGGTGACGGGTGTGAGTGTTCCGGCGTTGAAAATGAGAGTCAAGCGGGCCTGTGACGGGCTTCGCGATCTACTGGAAGGGGTTTATCATGGCTGAGAATTACGACGAGAAGAGAGATGCGGAAGACGCTGCGTTCGCCGACCGAATTGCAGCGTCCCTGCGCGCGCCGGAGCGTGCGCACCCGTCGTTCGAGAAGCGACTCATGGAGAAGGTGCGCATGGAGAGCTCGCTTTACTCCGTCAGCGTCGCTTCTGACAAAGACTCCTGGTGGCGTACGGAGCAGATAATCCGGCTGTCGCCCCGCCGGGCAATCGCGATCGCGGCGGGACTCGGCGCGATCATCGCACTCTCCAGTCTCGCGGTCGGCTCACGAATCTCAGCCCGTTCCGACGAGACGTCACGGACGGCACAGGCCGTTCCGGCCCCCGCCACGGTTCAACTGGTGCGCTTCGTTTTCGTCGATTCCGGAGCCGCGAGCGTTGCACTTGTGGGTGACTTCAACGAATGGACCAGGGGAGTTACGGAGCTGAAACGATCGGGAGCTCCCGGAGTCTGGACCGTGTCGGTACCGCTGACTCCGGGCCGCCACGAATACGCCTTCATCATCAATGGCGTGCGTTGGGTCGCGGATCCGTTCGCCGTGAAAAGTTCGGACGATTTTGGGACCGAGAGCTCGGTGATTCGCGTCGGAACGACGGGAAAGAGCGAAACCTAGCACCAGAAAAAATACATAAGTTCACGGGAACTGATATCTTTTCAGGTCCTTGAGAGCCGAACAAGCCTTACACGTCGCAATCTCGCGAGGAGCGCTGAGCGCGCTCCTTTTTTTCGCGTCGGTAGGTCACGCGCAAGGCGTCGAGAGCAGTTTGGATTTGGGCGCGGTGCTTCTTCGCTATGCCGATACTCTGAATGCCGGCGCCGCCACAATCACCCCTCGCGCGATCGCTGACTGGGGAAGCGGTATCGCCGAAGCTTCCGGAACGTATTCACAATTCGGATCCGGCGGCTGGAGCACTCAAGGTGCTCTCTCGGCGTCGCTCTTCGCGCCAGGCAGCCATGGATTTCTCGCCGAGCTCGCTGGTGTCGCCGGCGGAAGCACGCATAATGATGGAACGCGAACCGGCCAGATCCTCGCGAACGGCAGACTGCATTTCATGCGAGAGAGCCGCGACCTGTTCTTTGGGGCCGGTGGCGGCCGAACCTGGGCGGGGGGAGGCTCGCGAAACGTGCTGCTGGGAGAAGCGGGCGCGTCGATTGCGCTCCGTGAAGTGGGCGCCATTTTCACGGCGAGCCCGGCCGTGGTTGAGGACTCCATCAGATATCTCGACAGCCAGTTGTCCCTTTCCTGGGTGCGTGATCGGCTCGATCTCGGCGCACTCGTGGGCCACCGGTTGGGCGATCAGCTGCCCTCTCTCGGCGGGACAACGAGATCGTGGGGCAATCTGAGCGCCGTTGCCTGGATTACTCCCGGACTCGCAGTGGTGGCGAATGGAGGGACGTTTCCCATAGATCCAACTCAGGGATTTCCAGGTGGCCGTTTTCTGTCAGTGAGCATCCGGGTGGCTACACGACGGGCTCGGGAAGCCCTCTCATCGAGCGCGCGCCAGCAACAGGTTGAAAGGAGCGCGGAAGAAGAGAAACCCGCTGTAACAGGCTTTCTCGCGGAAGCAGTACGCGCCGGCGCGGTAACACTCCGGGCAACGGCTCCGCTAGCGCGGCTGGTGGAAATCAGTGGAGATTTCACGAACTGGATGCCCGTAGCGCTCGAGCGCGCGGGTAACGGAGTGTGGTCCGTGACACTCCCGATGGACCCCGGGAACTACCAGATGAATTTGAGAGTTGATGGGGGTAAATGGCTCGTGCCACCAGGTCTTCTATCCATGCTTGACGAATTCGGCGGAGCCGTTGGTTTGCTCGTTATCGAGGCTAACACAAAGATGTGACTTTGGGTGCCATGTCACGAGTCTATCGGGTGTGGCGCTGGAGCCCTGAGGCTCTGATCGCTGTTATTACGCTGTCGCAAATCACTCCCTCGCGGAGATGAATCATATGACCAACAATCGATGCTTTGCCCTGTTGCTGCTGGCGACCGTATTGGTCGCGCACGGCTCCGGTGCGCAGACTCCCGCAAGGGATCCCTCTGTCAGGCTGAAAGAAGTGTTGCCGGCGGATGTGGCGCAGCGGGTTCTGGCGCGCATTGCCGCTGCGCGCGCGCGTCAGCTTCCGGCGGCAGCGCTCGAAAACCGCGCGCTCAAGTTCGCAGCCAAAGGCGTTGCTCCCGCGGATATAGAGCGCTCCGTGAACGAGCAGGCTCAGCGAATGGAGGGCGCGAGATCCGCTCTCTCGAGCGGTCGCGGATCTACTCCGGCCGGCGATGAGATCGAAGCTGGCGCTGAAGCAATGCGAAAGGGTGTCGATGGCGCCTCGGTCGCACTCCTGGCGAAGAGCGCGCCCCGGAACCGCTCGCTTGCGGTTCCCCTCTTCGTGATTGGGACTCTCACCGATCGTGGACTGGCTTCAGGCGAGGCGTTGCAACGCGTGCTCGCACGCCTTAACGCGCGCGCATCGGATGCGGATCTCGAGGGCATGCCCGGTGAGCTTCCCGCGCAGTCAATTGCTGGCCAAGCCAATCACCCAGCAGGAACCGGGCGGGAATTCGGGCAGAGCCACAAGCCTGCGACCACGGGTAAGCCTGCAACGGCGGGTCCACCACCGGGAGTACCCGGTAACCCCGGCGCGAAATCCAACCCCGGACAGAGGCGTAGGCCGCCGCCAAGAAGTTAGATCGTAGCAACGATCTTGCAGCCACAAAAGGGGACGGTGATGACGCCGTCCCCTTTTTGTTGGCCACAGTCGGGAACCACCCTGAACGCTCTTTGCGGATGAGTTGTGACGCCCGCTCTGCATAGCCGAGTCATAAAAAATGGGGACGCGCTCTGCACGCAGCCCGCGGGCAAAATCCTGCCCTTTGACGATTCACGACCTCAATGCAGGAGATCTCAAAATGCGTAAGACCATCCGCCGCTTCGCGGCTTTTGTAATCAGTACCTTCGCCCTTGCGGCATGCAGCGATTCCGCGGGCACCGGCACCGGGCTGCTCACGGTTCGCCTGACCGACGCCCCCTTTCCCTTCTCTGAAGTCGCCAGTGTCGAGGTCTACGTGATTCGGGTGGACGCGAAGATCGCGTCAACGTCAGACGAGGAAGCTTCAGACGAGACAAATAATGATGGCTGGGTCACGGTCGCGACCCCAAACGCCCTCATCAACCTTCTCGACCTGGGTAGCGGCAAGACGATGAACCTTGGCGCCACCACTCTCGCGACGGGTAACTATCAAAGCTTCCGTCTCATTCTCGACACCGACAAATCGAAGATCACTCTGAAAGACGGAAGTACTCCGCCGATATTCTTCCCCAGCGCGGGCCACACCGGAATCAAGGTAAACCTCGACGAGCCAATTCAGCTGACCGAAAACGGCTCAGTGATGACGCTCGACTTCGACATCGGTCGCAGCTTCGTAATGCGCGGCAATAGTGCCGCTAACGGGTTCAACTTCAAGCCGGTGATCCATGCCATTGCGCAGGACATCACAGGCAGCGTGACCGGATCGGTCCACGCGAACACCGCAACTGGCGCCGGAGTGCCGGACGCGACCGTGGAGGTCCTGACCGCCGGCTCGTTGCTCGCTGATGCTGATCCGACCCACATCGTCCGCAGCACAAAGACAGATGCTAACGGCAATTTCAGGATTGATTTCCTGCTGCCGGGGACCTATGTGTTGCGGGCCACACCTCCCGTGGCTTCGGGATTCAAGCCCGCCCTTCTGACCGGCGGATTGACCATCACCTCTCAAACCGTGACCGAGAACCAGATTATCGTCGTGGCGCCATAGCAGTCGCGGCAACTCGCAAGAAAGCCCGAGGACTGTTCCTCGGGCTTTTTTGCGTCCTCCAGCAATGCCGGCACCTGTTACAAAAAACTCAGCAAACAAAAGGCACCGCGCGCGGGCATGTGCGCTTTCCGCAAAAGCATGCCACTGTCACAGTTAGCCGGACAGAAGCACCGCACTGCCTGTTGCCACAACAGTCGCGGGGCGTCGCTTTAATGGACGGCTACAAGAGCCGCGTTTCCCCCTCTTGGAGGGAATTTTCAAATGCCACGTAATCGGAAAGGTTTCACACTTATCGAGCTTCTGATCGTAGTAGTCATCATCGGCATTCTCGCCTCGATCGCGATTCCCAAGTTCGCGAGCACGAAGGAGAAGGCATACGTCGCCGCCATGAAATCCGACCTTCGCAACATGGCAACCTACGAGGAGCAGTATGCCGCCGACGCCGGCGGCGCCTATTTCTCCGGAACCGCGACCTCCGCGACTCCTCTTCAGGGCTTCAGCCCGTCCCAGAACGTCACGGTCACCGTGACCGCCGTTCCGGGCCCGCCCGCCTCATGGGACGCTACAGCCACCCATACGCAGACTGCAAAGACTTGCGCCATGACCAATGGTGTGATCACCTGCACCTGATCAACAGCTGACGTGGTAGCCGCCTTTGGCGCTACTACGTCAGACTGGCGGTTGTCCTACGTATTAGCGCGCATAGGACGCCCAACAAGGCGAGAGCATCGTTCGCGAGCAACCAAGGAGCACTCGCGCCATGACTCTCGCCGAATCGAAGGGATCAGGCACACCCGGCATCGCTGGAATCAGCTATGTGTTTCCGGAGCACTCGCGCACCGTGGGCGAGCTCGCCGGCGACCTGCAGTTGAACAGTTCAGCGAGCACGATGGAGTCGTTCGGGTTCGGGAAAGTGCACGTCGCCGTCACGGAGACCCCGTACGAGCTCGCCCTGGCGGCGGCAAGCAAGCTCCTCGATGAGACCGGTGTAGATCGCGACTCGATCGGACTGCTGATTTACGGCGGCACACCGGGGTCGATGTCCTTCGCCGCGGCGACCGATGCCGAGGACGGAGCGAGCGGATTGTGCACGATGTCACGGTTCAAGTATCCGGCGACGCGGCTGCAGTACGATCTCGATCTTCACAACGCCTGGCCCTTTGCCGTCGACCAGCTCGCCTGTACGACCCTGCTCGGCGCCGCGCGAATCGCGCGCTCGCTTTGCCTGACGGAGGGTATAGAGCGCGCCCTTTGCGTATCGTCCGAGTTCTTTCCCGCCAACGCGGGGCGCGAAGCAATCTTCAACTGCACATCAGACGCTGCCTGCGCTATTCTCATCGAGCGTGAGGGCACGCGGAACCGCCTCGTCTCCGCCACCAACGTCACGAAGGGCTACTACTGGGACGTGGAGGCACTCCGCGACGAGATCGTCGCGTCCTACTTTCCGACGGCCCGGCACGTGTTGCTCCGCACCATCGAGGACGCGGGTTGGGCGCCTGCCGACGTAGACTGGATAATTCCACACAATGTGAGCATGCGCAGCTGGGAAATCCTTTCCAGTCTCGTGCGCCTGCCGCGGGCGCGCCTCTTCTCCGAGAACATCGTTCGCCACGGCCACACACTCGCGGGTGACAATTTCATCAACTACCGCGATGCGGTCGATGGCGGCTGCATCCAGCCAGGCCATCGCGTAGTCCTCTTTTCCTACGGCTTTGGCGCGCACTGGACTGGTGTCGCCGTGGAGGCATGACGTGAGATCTTCACTGAGAGTGCTCGTTACGGGAGCGAGCGGCCTGGTTGGCGAAGGCGTCCTCCGTCAAATGTTACGCGACGATCCCAACCTCGAGGCGTTCGCACTCGTGCGGAACGAGCTTCGCTGGCAGGGCTTGGCGCACCGGCTCGGCCTACTGGCTTCGAGAGTCGTCCCCGTGCGCGGTGATACCACGGTGCCCGGAATGGGCTTGGATCCGCTCGTACGCCAGCGTGTCGAGCGCGAGACTCGAGTCGTGATACACGCGGCAGCCGACACCAGCTTCTCGAGGTCGTTGGATCATTCGCGCTTCGTCAACACACTCGGCACTTATCACGTGGCCGAAGTTGCGGCGGACTGCAGACAGCTCGATCGCTTCGTCTTCGTGAGCACAGCGTTCGTGGCGGGCCGCGCGACCGGCACCATTCTCGAGCGGGATAACGGATGCCTGGCCGGATGGGTGAATGCGTACGAGCAATCCAAGTACGAAGCAGAGTCGACCGTCAGGGCGAGTGCGCTTCCCTGGATTGTCGCACGGCCAAGCACGATCGTCTGCCGCGACATAGAGGGCGACATCCCGCAAATCAATGCGGTTCACCGGGCGCTTCGCATCTACCATCGCGGCCTGGCGGCGATGATCCCGGGCGATCGAGCGAATCCGTTGGATGTCATTACCTCCAACTATGTGAGCACGGCCATCGCACGGCTCGCGTTCGATGAAAGAGCGGGCCGCCAAACCGTTCATCTCTGTTCCGGTCGGGCTGCCCTCACGCTTGGCGAGCTGGTCGACACCGCTTACGAAGTCTGGAGCGAGTGCCCGGAGTGGCGGAAGCGTGGAGTCGAACGCGCAATAATCACCGACGAGGTGACGTACTCCCTGTTCGAGCAGGCGGTGATGGACACCGGCGACGTGCGCCTCCGTGCCGTGCTCTCCTCGCTCTCTCATTTCATTCCGCAGCTGGCGATGCCGAAGGTTTTCGACACTAGCCTGGCCGAGATCCTTCTCGATTCACCGCCTCCGGACCCCAGAAGCTACTGGAGGCCGATGTTGAGAGGTCTGATCGCCAGCAACTGGGGACAGACGGCCGAGGAGGTGGCGGCATGACCCGACAAGAGGACTTCGCGGGCAGGATGCTCGACTGGCTCAATGAGGAGGTCGCGCCGAAGGGCGTTCGCGTTGATGCCGACACACCGCTTTTTGCTACGCGACTGCTCGATTCGCTCAAGGTGCTGGAGCTGATTGCGTTTACCGAGGAGGAAATCGGTCGCGCGATCCCGGACTCACACATTCGCATGGACAACTTCCAGACGGTCGCGCGCATCGCGGCGGTCTTTCTTCCGCTCGACGAACATGCTGCCGCCTGAAGAGATAATCCGCCGGCTGCGCGAAAGTGGATCGCTCTGGGACGTGGCGCCCGGGGTGTCCGGCCTTCGGGGACAGGTCGCTGGGCTGCTGCGGGAGATCGAGGGCGCCCTCGCAGACATTGCGCGCGCCGAAACGCCGAACGAGTGGTTCGCTCCGGCCGGCGTGAGCTTTGAGACCCTCGAGCGCGCGCAGTACTTCTCCTCCTTTCCGCAGTGGCTGAGCACCGCCTCACATCTCAGCGGCGACGAGGCGGCTCTCCAGGAGATCGCCTCCAGCGAATCACCGGGGCGTGCGGCGCGGGCTTCTGCTGATTTGGCGGAAATCGCTCTGCCTCCGGCTCTTTGTTACAACACCTACGCAGCCCTCGCGGATTCCACGATCGAGGTACCGCTGCTGATGACGGCTCAGGGGGCCTGCTGGCGGCACGAGGGCGACAGGCATGCGGCGCTAGAGAGAGGATGGGCCTTCACGATGAGGGAGATCGTCTGCCTCGGAGTGGCGTGGGATGTCAAATCATTCCTCGATCGCGGGGTCGAGCGTACATCCGCTTTGGCGGCGAGACTCGGGTTGGATACAGAGATCGTCGTCGCCAGCGATCCGTTCTTTGCCCCATCGGCGCGCGGGCGTGCCGCACTGCAACGCATCAAGGGATTGAAGCACGAGCTCGTGTTCCGATTCCCCGACGGCCGGCCACTGGCGATCGCGTCCTTCAACGATCACCAGGAATTCTTTGGCGACGCGTTCGCGATATCGCTCACCGATGGAAGCGCTGCCTCCAGTGGCTGCGCCGCGTTCGGGCTGGAGCGGTGGCTTCTCGCGGTTCTCATGAATTACGGGGTCAACCCCGCTAACTGGCCGTTTGCAGTTCTGTCGGGATCTCACCGTCCCTCGCATTCCGGAGCAATCGGCATATGACCACAGCATCGACGCAATCCCGGCAGAGCGTTTACGTGCGATGCGCAGCGGCGGCCGATCGTGGCGCCTGGTCGGTCGAGCGCGACATCAAATGGTCCGAGATCGACCTGGACCGCGCTCGCGCCAAGCCTGAGCTGCTGGCGGCGCTCCGCGATGCTGCTCTGATCGAATCGTACCATCCGCTCAACCTGGCGCGGCTGCTGCGCGCTACGCTCGACGACATTGACGCCGGAGTGGTTTTCTCCCTCGAGCTCTACGAGGGATTCAAGCATTTCCATTCTCTGCGCCGCTATCTGGACGCAGTCGGTTACGAGCCCACGATCACCGACGCGGAGCTCGTGGCGATCCGGCAGTCGCAGGCTGAGATCGACGTCCCCCGCGAACAGGTCGTTCCGCGACTAGTCGAATTCATGCTGTCCGAGCATCTGGCGCACTATTTCTTCCGCCGTCTCGGCGAGCAGGCCGAAGACCATGTTCTATCCGACCTGCTCTCGCGAATCGCCG
>JALYKQ010000043.1 GCA_030774675.1 Gemmatimonadota bacterium
ACATCATCGAGCGGCCGCGCCTGACGCGACTCCTCGACGAGACGTCGGCTCGAGTCATCATGCTCGTCGCCCCCGCGGGCTACGGGAAAACCACCTTGGCGCGGCAGTGGCTAGCGACCCGCCCGCATGCCTGGTACCAGGCAAACCGAGCCTCGAGCGACGTGGCCGCATTGGCTGTAGGTCTCGTTGAGTCTGCTGGGCCCATAGTTTCCACTCCAGGGGCGCGTTTGCGCGCCTGGCTGGGAACAGCGGGAGAGCCGCAGAAAGAAGTCGGAACGGTAGCCGCGCTGTTAGCCGAAGACCTAGCGGAATGGCCTCGCGATGCGTGGCTGGCAATAGACGACTATCACCTCCTCGCCTCGTCGGGCTCCGAAGATCTCGTCAATCTATTACTTGGACATACGCGGTTCCCGATAGTTATTGCCAGTCGCACGCGGCCCGTTTGGGCGACGCCACGCCGACTCCTCTACGGGGAACTGGCCGAACTCGGCCAACACGCACTTGCGATGAACCTTCAAGAGGCAGCTGACGTGCTCGTGCGCAGTGAGGGCGCCGCCGCTCGCGCTTTGATCGGGCTGGCCAACGGATGGCCAGCCGTGATTGGTCTTGCCTCCTTCGCAGACCTGTCGGCCATCCTTGAGCAGGACGGGTTACCACTTGATCTTCACGACTATGTGGCCGAAGAGCTATACGCACAGCTGGCTGAGAATGTACAGACAGAGCTATGTCGCCTCGCGCTCTTGCCGAACCTCAGCAGCTCTCTCACTGAAGCTCTCCTCCAAGAGAAAGAGGACCAAATCCTTGCCGAAGGTCAGAAGGCGGGCTTTCTTATAGCTACTCGGCCTTCAACATTAGATCTCCATCCGCTTCTTCGGAGCTTCCTCCTTGAGAAGTTCCAGACTCTCGATCAAGAGTTGATTGAGTCGACGGTTCATGAAGCTGTGCACATTCTCATCGACGCGCGTTATTGGGAAGAAGCCTTTGCCTTGCTCTGCCGCTTCAATCGCCTCGAGCTTCTCGACAAGCTGGTGGCCCAATCTCTAGATGAACTCGTCGAACACGGGCGGATTGAGACTCTCAAGACGTGGGTCGACTTAGGACGGTTAAATCGACTCAAGTCGCCATCCCTAGAGCTTCTCGAGGCCGAGTACTGCTTTCGAGCTGGACGGCACGATCGGGCGAAGATACTTGCCATGAGGGCAGGCGAGCAGATCGCTCCAGACAGCGCGCTGGCTTCGCGAGCGTTCTATCGAGCGGGTCAGAACGCGCATCTGACTGACTCGCCCGAGGAAGCACTTCATTATTTTGAGCGAGCACGGAAAGTTGCACAGACGCCCCGGGAGACGCAGGACGCGCTTTGGGGAGAGTTCGTCACAGCTGTGGAGCTAGAGCGTGAAAGCGCAGCAGACACCCTCGGCGAGTTCGAAGCATCGTGCTCTGGCACATTGGACGAATTTGTGCGCACGCATAACGGGCGTCTATACCTCGCCACCCGACAAGGCGCTCTGATGGAGGCGATTGACGACGCGCGACCGATCGCCGAACTCGTGGAAGAGGCCCGTGACCCAGTCGTGCGCGTCTCCTTCCTACACATCTACTCAGCAGCGCTACGTCTCGCTACAAATTACGACGATGCCCGAGCGCTCGTAACACGCGGTCTGCGGGAGGCGGAGACCTTCCATCTGGATTTCGCACGTCCTCACATGCTGCTTACCCGAGCCGCCGTGCACATAGGACTAGGCGAATATGCACGGGCATCCACTGTTCTCGATCGCGTTGACGAACTGAGCGCGAGGAACGACGATGAGTACCTCTCCATGAGCGCGGCGGGAACACGGTGCCGGCTCCTGCTCATCGAAGGTGCTCTCGACGAAGCTCTCATGGCCACGGAACGTTCATGGCCAGGGGTCCGAGCTCAGGGCCAGCGCGCGGAGTTCCTCGCGTCACGTGCGCTTGCTTTCATGCTCGGGGGCGAGCCTTCTCGCGCTCACCCGCTTCTAGGCGAGGCAGAGGGACTAAGCCGAGAATTGGAACCCACCACTCTCTGCCAATGGGCTCGCGTCCTCTTCATGCTCTGTGAGGAGGAGAGCAAGGGAATGGAGCTTGCAACGGAGGCATTCTCCAAGACGTCAAAGTCAGGTTTGACCGACACCTTTGTCTTCGCATACAGGAGTGATCCTCGGATCTTGACTGCGATCGTCGCCAGTGGAAGAGCTGAGGAGGTTGCGCCAATTCTCGCGCGGGCAAACGATGACTCGCTTGCCCGCGCGGCGGGGCTTCAACTTCCTCCAGCGGTGCTATCCCGTCGTGACGGTCTCACACCGCGAGAGCGAGACGTTTTCGAGCTCATTTGCGACGGGCGCACGAACAAGGAGATAGCCACGGCGTTGTTTCTGAGTGTGGTAACCGTAAAGGTTCACGTTCGCAACATCCTCAGAAAACTAGGAGTTCGGACGAGAACCGAGGCAGCGGTACGGGGTGCTAGGACGCTCTAGCTGTGAGGCCCACGACAGGGCTAAGAGCGTCGCGTTGTCCCCATGAGTCCGTCGTGCGAAAGGCCTCACCGAGTCCCGTCCGATAGCTTTCTCTTGCCTGAGCGAGGATCGCTTCAAAGGCGGCCACCACGGTCGTATCGAATTGGCTCCCAACAGCCTGCGCGAGACGTAGGCGGGCCACGCGCGACGGCATCGGTTCGCGATAGGGGCGCTCGGAGGTCATTGCGTCGTAAGCATCAGCTACTGCGATGATTCGTGAGAGAAGCGGGATCTGACTCTCCGCGAGACCATCCGGGTAACCGGCGCCATCCACACGCTCGTGATGATGACGCACGACTCTGGCGATCTCCGAATAGTCATCAACCTTCGCGAGGATTCGCTCTCCAATAACAGGATGCTGCTCCATCTGCCGTCGCTCCTCTAGCGTTAGCGGTCCGGGCTTTTCGAGCAAGCCCGGCGCGAGTCCGATTTTGCCAACGTCGTGAACCAGGCCGCAGACGTGGGCGAGGCTTTGTTCCTCCTCCGAGAGACCAAGTCGGCGCGCAATATCTCGCGCGTACAGAGCAACAGAGGCTGAGTGCCCCGCCGTGTAGCGATCTCGAGCGTCAAGAGTGGTGACCAAGGCCGTCGCAAATGAGATGTTTGCGGCCTCTAGGCGCTCGTTCGCGTCAACTAGTTCCTGTGATACATCCCTTTGCCGCTGATAGAGATGGACGACGCGTTGGAGGGCGAGGGTCGGACCGAGGAACATCGCCGCTGTCCAGAAGGAGTAGTGCTGATAGCCGAAAACCATAAGCCCCACGAGAGGTACGTAGAGCGGCAATGACAAAAGTGTAAGCGGGCCAACCGACCGAACATAGACGCTGATCGGAGCCGAGCGTCGCACAAGTAGCGTACCGACGTTGAAAAGGCCGTCAAAGAACACGTTCGCCACGCCCGCCACAACGGTGGCGAGAGTGGCCGTCCCGAAGTTCGCGTGCCCTGAGATCATCTGAGCTGCGATCAATCCTGTGAGGGCCCCGGTTAGACCTCGCGCCGGAATGTAAATGGCCCACCTGAGATAAGGCCTTCGAAAGTCGAGAGCGTTGGCGAAGATCCCTACTGCCAAGGCGCTCAGGGGTCCGAATGCCACAGCCGTAAAGACGAACGGCAAGAATGCAACAGACGTCTCGACGTTGCGAGCCACACGGACGCTTTGTCGCTCTGTAGCGGCGGTGACGATAGCTAGCGCGATGAACTGCCACCACAGAGGGAGCCCGTAGCCCAGTTCGAAAAGGAGGATGGCTAGTGCGATGCAACTCAGAGACAGCGCGACGATCCACCCAAGGGTCCGGCTCTCCTTGAGCGTAAGATCGCGAACTCCTCGGTAGCAGCGTGAGACAACGTCGCGCCAGTTGATACTCACCCAAAAGGGGTATACACTCGTTGCGTCGTCAGTCCCCCCTGAAGGGAGGTATCCCGGAATGACGGGATTCCGTATCCGCGCTGTAAGCCTCATCGGCACCCTCGTCGCCATCTCGGCTGTCGTGGGAAACTCAAAGTCCTTCTAGGCGCCAAAGCTTCCGTTTTCCACAGCACCCTCACATCACCCTGTTGAGGGATTTCCACAAAGCTGTGGATAACCGAGGTTCCGGGCCGCAGGCCCGGGTATAGCGTTTAGGCGATCAGGCTTCGCCTGAAGCCCACCGCTACTGCGTGGGCGCGTGACCTTGCCTGCAACTTTGCAAGCAGGTGTCGTACGTGCGACTTGACCGTCTCCTCTGAGAGGAACAGCCGCACACCGATCTCGCGATTGACGAGTCCGTCCGAGATCAGTTGCAGAACCTCGATCTCGCGTGCCGTCGGCTCCTGCTCCAGCTCCTGGAGCGGGCCGGAGAACGGAATCACCTCGCCGCCGCCATTGCTGCCGCGCTTCTTGGCGACTGCGTCGAAGCGGCGACTGTGGTCCACGTAACGGGAGAGGATCTCCTTGCGCTCGGCAGCATCCATCGTATTGGGCCTATCGGCCTC
>JALYKQ010000044.1 GCA_030774675.1 Gemmatimonadota bacterium
ATCACTATCAGCGACATGGCTGACTCCGCGTATTATCTCGCCGGCAGCAAGGTCAGAGCGAATCCGGATTACCGCATCGAGAACATTGGGATTCGGTCCGGCACGGTGAGCAGCATCGATGGAAAAATCGAACGCGCATTGCAGGTTCCGCCGGGCGGACGGATCGGCACTACATCGTGGTCGAACGACGGAGATCGTCTCGCCTACACAACCGTCGGCGAGGGGAAGATGGCTCTCGTCATCCTCGATCCCGCGACGGGATTCGCGCGCCAGATCTCCGCGCCAGCGTTGTCGGGAAAGGTTCGCGATCTCGACTGGTCGCGCGATGGAAAACATCTCGCCTTCACCACAACAACTCCCGCTGGCACTGCGCTCTGGGTAGCCGATGTCGCCTCGGGCGCGGCGCGACGACTCACTGCACCGACGCTCAACTTCACCACCGCGCGCGGGGTCATCGTCAACGATACGGGCTGCAATTGGCTGGACGGCAAAGCGCCGCTCGTCTGCAGGCTGTGGCCGGCCACCCGCGGTGCGCCTCCGAAGATCACGGAAGTGCCCAGCGGCGTGATCGTGCAGGAGTCCTATGGGCGCTCGGCGCCCGCGCGTACGTACGAGTATCTCCTTCAAGGCCCGGCTGACGAGGCTCTCTTCGACTACTACTTCACCGATCAGATCTCGCTCGTTGGACTCGACGGGAAGATCACGCCTATCGGGCAGCCTGGCGTCCACGCCCGGGTTACGCCTTCGCCGAACGGCAGATATCTCCTCGTCGAAACGGTGCAGCGTCCTTACTCCTATCAGGTCCCGATGGACGTTTTTCCATCGCGCACGGAAGTCTGGGATCTGAACGGCAAAGCGTTGCGTGAGATTCGGAACTCACATGTTGCAGAAGAAGCGCCAAGCGCCCGCGATGCCGTCGTGCCCGGAATCAGGATCGTCAGCTGGCGTCCCGACGTTCCAGCCACACTGGTGATGGTGGAAGCGCTCGACCAGGGAAACCCGCGCGCTACGGTACCGAAACGCGATCAAGTCTCTTTCCTGGCGGCCCCCTTCACTGGAGCCGCGACGCCCTTGGTGCAGACCGAGTACCGGTATGGAGGCATCACCTGGATCTCACCCAACACAGCGTTCCTGATTGATCGGCTTTCGCGTGGCGCGAAGCAGCGCATCTGGATCCTCGATCCTTCCGCGCCGAACGGTGGTACGCCGAAACTGATTTGGAATCGAAACGCCGAGGATCGGTATTCCGATCCGGGGACGTGGGTGGTTGTGCAGGATCCGACCACTCAACGCCTCGTTCCGTTACGCTCGACCGATGACAGGTACCTTTACCTCAGAGGAAGCGGAGCATCCCCGGAAGGCGACCGGCCATTCCTTGACCGGTTTGACCTCACGACGCAAAAGACGGAAAGATTGTGGCAGTCAGCTGCTCCCAGCTATGAGCAGGTTCTCCAGGTCGTCGACCGTGATGCGGGTCGTATCATCACCCAGCGCGAGTCGCCAGCTGATCCGCCCAACATCTTCGTCCGCGATCTCCGAAGCAATACGCTGACTGCGGTGACCAAGCTAGCTGATCCCGCTCCGTACTTCGCGAGCGTGAAGAGCGAGCTCATCACCTACACCCGCCCCGACGGAGTCAAGCTCTCGGCCACGCTTTATCTTCCGCCGGGATACGACAAGTCGCGGGGAAGGCTGCCGTTTTTCTTTTGGGCATATCCGCGCGAGTTTCAGTCCGCCGACGCCGCGTCGCAACTCACCGGCTCTCCCTATCAGTTCAAGCGGCCGGCCCGTCAGAACTACCTGATGCTTCTCATGCATGGGTATGGGGTGCTCGATGGGCCGACAATGCCAATCGTCGGCGTCAACGGCAAGGAGCCGAACGACAGCTACGTCGATCAGCTCGTGGCCAGCGCGCAGGCTGCAGTTGACAAGATCGTGGAGATGGGGGTGGCGGATCGAGATCGCATTGGAATCGGGGGCCACTCTTATGGCGCCTTCATGACCGTCAATCTCCTAGCACACTCCGACATTTTCCGCACCGGCATCGCGGAGAGCGGCGCCTACAACCGCACGCTCACGCCTTTCGGCTTTCAATCGGAGCCGCGAACGTACTGGGAAGCCCCGGAAGTGTACAACGCGATGTCGCCCTTCAACTACGCGAACAAGATCAAAGCGCCCGTGTTGCTGATCCACGGCGAGCGGGACGACAACTCGGGCACCTTTCCAATCCAGTCGGAGAGACTGTACGCCGCGATCAAGGGGAACGGCGGCAACGTCCGGTACGTCCAGCTGCCGCTCGAGCCGCACGGTTACACCGCCAGGGAGACCCAAAGACATTTGCTTTGGGAGTACATCAACTGGCTCGACAAGTACGTGAAGAGCGCGCCTCCCCGATCTACTTCGGCGACGGCAACGTCACCAGC
>JALYKQ010000045.1 GCA_030774675.1 Gemmatimonadota bacterium
TTCTTCATCTTCGGACCGATGCAGGAGCTCGGCAACATCATCAACGTCTACAGGGAGACGGAGGTCTCGCTCGCGAACTTCAGGAAGATCCTGGAGACCCCGAAAGATCCAAAGCCGGCGGCACCCGTGCCGATCAGCGAGATCCGTAATCTCGAGTTCGAGAGCGTAGGCTTCATGCACCAGAGTGCGAACACGCCGGCTCTGACCGACATTTCGTTCTCGGTCGCGCGCGGCGAGACGATAGCGTTCGTTGGCCCCTCGGGTGCGGGGAAGACGACGCTGGTGAAGCTGCTGGTTGGTCTCTACCAGCCGAAGGACGGCGAGATTCTGTACAACGGTGTGTCGAGCGCCGACGTCGACCTCGACCGGCTACGCGAACGAATCGGCCTCGTGACGCAGGATGCGCAGCTTTTCTCCGGGACGATCAGGGAGAACCTCAAGTTCGTCAATCCGCATGCGACCGATGAAGAGTGTCTCGACGTGCTCCACAAGGCCGCCGCTCACACACTCCTGGCCCGCGCGGATAAGGGGCTGGATACCGTTATCGGCGAAGGTGGTGTGAAAGTCTCGGGCGGAGAGAAGCAGAGATTGTCGATCGCGCGTGCGCTGCTGCGCAATCCGCACCTTCTCGTGTTCGACGAAGCGACCTCCTCGCTGGATTCGCTCACCGAGGAGGAGATCAGCCGCACGATGCGCGACGTCGCGAACTCGCGCGAGGTGATCACTATCCTGATCGCTCACCGGCTGTCGACGGTGATGCACGCCGACCGCATCTACGTGCTGGAGCGCGGCAAGATCGTCGAAGCGGGGCAGCACGGCGACCTGCTAGAGCGCACGGGCCTGTACTATGCGATGTGGCGGCAACAGGTCGGTGAGCGGCGAACGATCCCACAACTACCTTCGGGTAAGCCTGTGCAGCTTGCGGCCACATGAGATTCACATCGGCATGGGACACAGGGCAAAAGCTTTAACACGGATGCTTCGGATTTGAGCGGATGCTTCAGATCGCTCCGAGTGGCGATACGGTCCTAACACCAGGGCAGCGATCTTTTGGGAACTGCCGCTCGGGATGCTTCAGGCGCGAGCGGAGCTCTCTCTGTTCCGGCCTCTCTCGTAAGTGGCATGTCGAGATGCTAGAATCATTGGAAGAATTCTCAGAGAGCCTAATCAATGCCCGACGACTCCGGAAAGCTGAAACAGGGGAACTTCATGCAGGCGCTCGAGTCCATCCGCGTGGAGGCTGAGCGACTGATGGCGCGGCGTGATCTCCCGCCTGAAGTGAAAGCGGGCCTTGATCGAATCATCGGTCTCACTCGCTCCAAATTCGATCTGGGCGGCGACATCGAATAGTCCCGCCGATCGGCGAATCGTCGTCGAGCAGCCGTAGAGCGCCATAACGCACCCAATTGGTCCAGGTGCGTTCCAACCTTGAGCCGCTGAGTGGCATCTTAGTCCGGCCTGAGATGAAGACGAGCGCGGTGGTATCGGACTCTATCGGATCTAATCTGTCCACGATGGGTGAAGGGAGGGCTGCAGCGCCCGATTCCATTGGGCGCGCGCAGTCAGGTGACGTCAATGCCTTCGAGCTCCTCTATCGGGAGCACGCGGGCCGGATCTACGCGCTGTGCCTGCGCCTCAAGGCCGGAGACAGCACTGATGCCACTGAGCTCATGCAGGATGTGTTCATCAAGGCGTGGCGCCGGCTCGAGACATTTCGGGGCGACTGTGCATTTTCGTCGTGGCTTCATCGGCTGGCGGTGAATACCATGCTCGAAAATGCGAGGGGCGATAGCAGGCGGATCGCCCGGGTTCTGCCGATGGAGGACACGTCACGACTGGCAAGCGCGGCCCGCTCGAGTGGCATCGATCTGAAGATGGACATGGAGGAGGCGATCGCCTCGCTACCGAAGGGAGCAAGGCTCGCGTTCGTACTGCACGATGTGGAAGGGTACCAGCACCAGGAGATCGCCGAACAATTGGGCGTCTCCGTTGGAACGGTCAAAGCGCAGCTTCACCGTGCGCGAAGACTACTGAGAGAGAGGTTGGAGAGATGACACACGAAGTCATCAGACATCTGCTGGACGATTACGTGACTGGCGAGCTGACCGAAGATGCCCGAGCTCCAGTCGCCGAACATATCGCCGTATGTGCTATCTGTACCGCCGAGGTCGAAAGCCTGAACAGGATACTCGCACGCGCGGCGGATCTGCCGAACTCCATCGATCCACCGGCGGAAGCATGGTTGAACATCCGCGCATCCATCGAGCGGGACAAGGCAGCAATAAAGCCGCGCCGCACCACTTCGAGTCCGGATTTCTGGCTGCGCCCATATACACTGGCGGCAGCGGCAGTTCTGCTGGTGGTTCTCTCCGCGGGGGGCACGGCCATGTATATGAGCTCGCGCACCAGCGATACCAGCTCTTCGCGCTCGGTTGCGAGCAATCCCGGCAATGGAGCCACACCGGCGTCGTTCGCTGCCTTTGCGATCGAGGAGAACAACTATCTGAGAAACGTAGCGGTTCTGCAGGATCTCCTCGATCAGCAGGAGGCCTCACTGGCTCCGGAGACAGTCGCACAGCTCAAGGCCAGCCTGCGGACGATCGACGAAGCGATCCTCGAGGCCCGTAACGCGCTGGCGCGCGATCCCGCCAACAAGATGCTGATCGAGATGTTGTCCGGCACGTACCGGCAGAAGGTGGATTTGCTTCGACGGACGACCGAGATGGCGCGTGGGAGCTAGCGTTGGTGCAGAAAACCGTCACGCCGTAAACCGTGGTTTTTTGATCATGGCGCTGACAGGAGTAGCCGCGATCCTGCTTCTCTCCTCGCCCGTGCTCGCGCAGAAGAAGGTCGAGCGCAAACAGCCGCTGGGGATGGAAGGCGCGCTCCGCATCATGAATATGGTAGGCAGCGTCATCGTGCACGGCTGGGACAAAGACACTGTTCTGGTGCGCGGAACGCTGGGCCCCGGCGACAGCTTCTTCATGGGCGGTGGCTACACCGGTGCCAAGATGTTCGTGGAGTCCGTGAACGATCGGGATCCCAAGCCGGCGCGGCTCGAGATCTGGGTGCCGGCGCGAGTCCGGCTATGGATAAAAACTGCTACTGCCAGCATTAATGTCAGCGATGTCGCCGGCGGGCTCGACCTGTACGTGGTGAGCGGAACGATCAACGTCACCGGCAATCCTCGGGAGCTCAACGCCGAGGCGATCGACGGAGACATTCACATCACGGGCTCGCCCTCGTGGGTCCGGGCCAAAAGCGCCACTGGTGCGATCACGTTTCAAGGGGCAAGCGCTGACGCGGCTTTCTCGACAGTGAGTGGACCGGTCAAGATCGATGGCGGAAAAGGCGTGTTCGAGCGCACGAAGATAGAAACCGTCACCGGAAACATCACCTTCGCGGGCCGTCTCGACCGCAGCGGCGCATTCGACTTCGATACCCACAGTGGGAGTGTCGATATTGCGATCCCGGAAAAAATGGGCGCGTCGTTCTCGGTAGCGACGATCGCCGGAAGCATCACCAACAATCTGTCGAAGAAGAGTCCGATTCCCGGGCGTTTTGGTCGAGGGGCCGAGCTTACCGCTGATGAAAGCGGTGGGGGCGCCAAGGTGTCGGTGCGCACTTTCAAGGGCCCGGTGACTATCCGAAGAACGAAATAGAATCGCGGTAAACCCTGGGGGCACGAGCGGCATCGTAGAAGCGCTCGAAAAACCCTTTCAGGAGTTTGCCATGAATCGAACGCTGCTTCACACCTTTGCGCTCGTAACGGCGCTAACGCTTACCGCGTTCAGTTCCGCCAGCGCAGGTCCGCCCTGGATCGCGATCGAATATCCCGCCAATCCTTTCGACCGTGCTACGCGCGACGCGTTTCTCACAGTCCGCACCTACCATCATGGCGACCTCATGGCGAAGACGGTCACGGGTACCGCCGAGGGCATTGTCAACGGAAAACGGCAAAGCATGAAGCTCGATATCCGGCCTGG
>JALYKQ010000046.1 GCA_030774675.1 Gemmatimonadota bacterium
CCTTCGACCAGGTACTTCGCCTGTTCGTAGAAATTGTCCGCGAGCTCGTCGTAGGAGATTTGCGAGAGCACCGGATCGGAGCTGGAAGGCAGCATCCCCGTCGGACCCATCGACGCAGCCACGAAGCGCGGCCGATCCGGCGTTGAATACTTATCCGCCGCCGCCCGGGCCAGTCGCGCCGCGGCGACGTTTATCTCACGAACCTTGTCGCCCAGCCCCCACTCCTTGAGACGGCGGGGCGTCGATTGAAACGTGCACGTCTCTACTACATCGCATCCCACGGCCAGAAAGGACTCGTGGATCGCTTGGATCACGTCGGGACGGGTCCGCACCAGATTATCGTTGCAACCCTCCAGCGCCTTACCGCCAAAATCCTCGGCGCTGAGATTGTACCTCTGGATGTTCGTCCCCATCGCGCCGTCGTACACCAGCACTCGACGCTTTAAGGCTTGCAGATAAGGTGAATCAGTCTTTCGTTCGGTCATCTTAATGTGCGACGTCAGGGGAACCCCGGGCTCAGGTCAACGGACCCGTTTCCCGCTTCCGTACCCGTTTCCTGCTTCCCGCTTCCCGCTTACGGATAACAAAAAAGCCCGCGCAAACGGGGCGCCGGGCGAGCGCTTTAGCGGATTGTTTAACGTGGCCGCAAGTTGCTTTAAATCGCCACGGTTCAATTGTTGCCCTTTCACTATAGTAGCGGACGACGCTCAGCCGGGCAAGTAATAACTCCCGGTCCTTTCGGCTTGGGCGAGGCTGTCGGGCCTTAATGAGTCAGATCTGGAGCTGGAAGTCGTTGTCCGGCTCGTCACGCGTCGATCTACCGGTCGTGCGGCATCTGCTGTCGAACGACTGCACCAGCGCCACCAGCCGCTGGCGCTCGAGCGGAAGCACCAGATGCGCGAGGGTTGCGCGCTGGAGTTTGGTGGGGAGAAAGGGCCGGTCGGTGGGAGACGTTCCGTACACGATGAGCGCACCACCGGGAGTGAGTGGAAGAGTCATTCCCATGCCCGCATCTGCCAGCGCCTGGGAAGAGACGACGGCCATCGCCGGCAGGTCTTCGCTGAGGGATCCCGTGGCTTCGGCGACCGTCGTTGCAAACGAAATCTCGTGTCCGAATCCGATCAGTGTCTGCGCGAGTCCTTCGAGCAGCGCAACGTCGGTCCCGACCAGAATCACTTTTGCCACTATCGGGTCACTCCCTCAGTCGCCAGACGTTGAACCGCTTCCAGGCCAACCTTGCTGACTTCGACGACCTTCGTCCGCGAAGTTTGGCCGGAGACGATGCACCACATTGCGCCGGAACGGTGCGCGTCGAGACCGCTCACATCAATCTGGACAGCAGCGATTCGGTAAGGTTGAGAAGGAAGTAAGCCAGGATCGGCGTCACATCCAACCCGCCCAGATTGGGTACGATCCGACGCATGGGGGCGAGGATCGGCTCGCTCAACAGGTAGCTCCAGCGGACCCAGACCGAATACGGCGAGACCGGCAGCCAGGAACTGATCACTCGCACCACCAGCGCGATCTTGAGGAGTGTGAACGTCCAGCTCAGGAGGAGCTGGAAGATTCCCGCGACCCCGTTCTGCGATGCCATGTACGATCTCGCAGCCTGCAGGCGGATGAGGTCGAGGAAAGTGAGCAGCAGAATTCCGCCAATCACCACTCCCGCGAGCGCCCAGAGTGGCGCCGAGGCCGGAGCACCGCCGGCGCGGACAACCTTTCGCTCGATGGGGGCGATAAATGGATCCACCGTCGAGCGGCAGAACCGCGCGATTGCGTTGAACGGGCTGATCTTCCTGGTGCGAACGGCCCAGTCCATCACACAAATGGCGCCGAACACGAGCGCCACCGATAACAGTATCGTGCGCAGAACCTGGATGAGGGTGCCAACACCTGCCAGGAAGGCGTCCATTACTGCAGCGCGGGCTTCATCCGCAGCTCATGAACCAGAAATGCAAATCTGTCGGCCGCTTCGTCGATCAGCTTGGTTGTGGGCTTGCCGGCGCCGTGTCCGGCCTTGGTCTCGATTCGGACGAGAACCGGATTTGCGCAAGTATGTGCAGCCTGCAGCGTCGCGATGAACTTGAAGGTGTGGCCCGGAACGACCCGGTCGTCGTGATCAGCGGTGAACGCCAGCGTTGGTGGATAGCAGGTACCGGGCTTGATGTTGTGGAGTGGGGAATACGCGCGCAGGTACTTGAACTGCTCCGCATTATCCGACGAGCCGTAGTCTGATGTCCATGCCCACCCGATCGTGAACTTCTGGAAGCGAAGCATGTCCATCACCCCGACCTCGGGGAGCGCGGCGCCGAACAGCTCGGGCCGCTGAGTCATCACCGCCCCGACGAGAAGTCCGCCGTTCGACCCACCGCGAATGGAAAGCTTTGGCGTCGACGTGTACTTCGCCTTGATCAGGTACTCCGACGCCGCGATGAAATCATCGAATACATTCTGCTTCTTCGCGAGCATTCCACCCTCGTGCCAGGTTTTGCCGTACTCTCCTCCGCCGCGAAGGTTGGCGAGTGCGTAGATGCCGCCCATTTCGAGCCATGCTGCGTTTGCCGACGAGAATGAAGGCGTCGACGAAATGTTGAATCCGCCGTAGGCGTACAAGAGAGTCGGGTTATTGCCGTCGAGCTGAAGACCCTTCCTGGCTGTGATGAACATCGGTACTCGGGTTCCGTCCTTGCTCGTGTAGAACACCTGGCGGGTCTCGTACGGACTTGGGTCGAATGCCACCTTCGGCGCGCGAAAGACTTCATTCCTCCGCGATTTGAGATCGTAGCGGTAGATCGTGGTCGGATAGAGGAACGACGTGAAGCTGTAGAACATTTCGTCATCCCCCTGCTTGCCATGGATCTCGTTGACGCTGCCGATTCCCGGTAGCGGGAGCTCGGCGCGGAGAGTGAACCCGCCGCCAGTCAGCGGCAGACCCCTGGTTACGATCGGTGCCGTGCTGGTGTCGTCGTACACAGTTGCAGGGTTTCGCTGCTGTTGTGGCCGGCCCCGCTGCGGGAGGTCGCGGCGGTCATCGCGCGATCCGCTGAAAAATCGGATGGTGGAATGGGCGTCCTGCAGGTAATTCGCGATGATGTCCTCGCCCGCGGTAGTCGCGCTCACGAGAGCGTCTCGCCCCTCGGAGACGATCGTGTTCCAGCGCTCTTCTCGCGGGTTGTCGATGCTGATCGCGACGATACGGCCCTTCGGCGCGTTCCGGTCGGTGCGCACGTAGAACATCGTTCGACGGTTGCCGACGAACTCGTACTCCGAGTCGAGCTTGTCGATGAGGCGAACGACCGGATTGTTGATCTCAGGCTTGCCCGGATTGTCCAAGTCGATGAAGTAAAGGCGGTTCCGGACGTCGGTGCCCTGCGCCACCGTGATGATGAGGTACTGGCCATCATCGGTCACGTTTCCGAACAGTAGCCAGTCCGGCTGGTCGGGCCGGTCGTAGATCAGCTCATCTCGCGACTGCGGACGGCCAACACGATGGTAGTAGATCTTATGATTGCGGTTGACGTTGGTCATCTTGTTGCCGGAGGTCGGTTCGTCGTACCGCGAGTAGAAAAATCCCTTGTTGTCGTGCGTCCAGGAGATCCCCGAGAACTTGACCCACTTCATGATGTCGGGCAGGTCACGTCCGGTGTTCACGTCACGAACGTGGAGCTCCTGCCAATCCGATCCGCTGGTCGAGATACTGTAGGCGAGGTAGCGACCGTCGTCCGACGCAGCCTGACCCGAGAGCGCGACGGTCCCGTCGGAAGAGAGCACGTTCGGATCGAGCAGAACTCGCGGCGGTGAGCTCCTGCCATCCTGAACATACAGAACGCTCTGATTCTGCAAGCCGGTGTTCTGGAAGTAGAAGTATCGTCCGCCTTCCTTGAAAGGAGCGGAATAACGAGCGTAGTTCCAGAGCTGGGTGAGTCTGTTCTTGATGGCCGCTCTCTCCGGAATCGTCGCCAGAAAGGAATCGGTGAGCTTGTTCTCGGCTTCGACCCACGCTTTCGTTTCGGGCGAGTCCGTATCCTCGAGCCAGCGGTAGGGATCGGCGATGCTGACGCCGTGGTAGTCGTCGACCTGGGTGCCGCGCGCCGCGGCCGGATAGCTTATTGAAGAGGTCTGCGTCTGGGCACTCGACGTGCCGGCGACGATCGTGAGGAGGAAGAGGAAGCTGCAGAGGTTGTGACGACGCATGGTGGTTGGCCTGCTGGGTCTGATGGTTATGATGTACTCCAATCTACGGCGCTTCGCCCGTTAGGTTCCACTGGCGGCAATTACTTGCATACGGCGGTGAACTGAATGACCAAGGTTAATCGATCCGCACAGACGGACCGACAGTACTGGCTCCTCAAGTCAGAGCCGAGGTCCTTCCCCTTCGATGATCTCTGGAACGCTCCCGGCCATACCACTCACTGGGACGGAGTGCGGAACTATCAGGCGCGAAATTGCCTGCGTGAGATGAAAAAGGGCGATCTCGCATTCTTCTATCATTCGGGCGCCGAGCCGGGAATCGTGGGGATCGTCGAGATCGTTCGCGAGGCATATCCCGATCACACCGCGGTGGACCCGAAGGATCCGCACTACGATCCGAACACCAAGCCCGGCGAGGAATCCCCGTGGTCGATGGTGGATGTGCACGCGGTGGAGCGATTTCCCCGATCAATCTCGCTGGGCGAGCTGCGGACGAAGCCCGAGCTCGAAGGGATGCCGCTGCTTCAGAAGGGAAACCGGCTCTCGGTCCAGAAGGTAGGAGCAGCTGAATGGAATGCAGTGGTCGCTCTCGCGAAACTGGCGCCGGGCTGAACTCGGCGGAGGCTCCTCGTCGTGTCTGCCAGCGTAACATTGCAGGCGGCGCTGTATATTCTCCCTTCTTCGCCGAGGGATAGGCGGTGGCCGAAGCGGTCAGACTTCTGGTAGCGGGACTGCCCGCGGAGATCGTTCGCGAGATCGGGTTGAGGCTTCGTGGTGTCGCCGTCACCGAGTTTGAGAACACCGAGCAGATGGGCCACGCCGCCTCTCAGGGAGAGGTAAAGCTCGTCCTTCTCAGCGACACTCTACCTATCCAGGATTCGATCTACATAGCCCGCCGTGCTCTGGACGCAAACGAGCGCGTACTGATTGCGTTCTGCATCTCGATGGCTCAGGTAGAAGGAGCCCTGCACGCGCTAAAGGAGACCCGGGTCGATCGGTTTTTTCTGTCCCCGGTCGACGTCGAAGAGATGCTGCGAGAGTTGGCGAAGATGTGCGGCGTCGAGGTTCTCGCGCCCCAGGAATCTCACGGTGACAACATCGCTTCGGCCGTCTTTGAGGCTTGGGATCGCGCTCGCGGTCCCGCGTTCAAGAAGATCGACGCGCTGGATGATGCCGCGATTGCCGTTCTCGACAATAGCGTTTCGCCCGAGCTCAAGGCCGCCGCCGAGCGCGACGCCAACAGCATCGCCGGGCTCACCGCTCCGTTCGGGTTTGTGCGCGGCTCTGACATCGCTCGGGAGATCGCCGAACAATTTTCCAGTGACTTGCTGACCCCGGTCGACGGAGTCGCAATCTCGGAGAAGCTTCTCGCCCTGCGGGAAGCCCTCCAGGGCGCTCCTCATCCACCGGCGTCAGTTTCTTCGTCCCCCGACGATCGGCCACTATCCCTCCCCGCCAACGCTGCTCCCCTTGATGATTCTCTCGCGGGTAGCTGGATTCTCGTGGTCGACGATGACGCGCAGATAACCCGAGCGCTCACCATGCTGCTGAAACGTCGCGGCATCGCGGTCACCGCTCTCAACGACCCGCTCCAATTCTGGAGCGTGCTCGCCGATGTCGAGCCAAATCTGATCCTGGTCGATCTCGAGATGCCCAGGCTCAGTGGAGCCGAGCTATGTCGTGCAGTTAGAAACGATCGTCGGTGGAGCGAGCTGCCAGTAGTGTTTCTCACCGGCCACACGGATCAGGACAGCATCCATCGGGTGTTCGTCGCGGGAGCGGACGATTACGTCGGTAAGCCGTTCGTCCCGGCGGAGCTGATGATGCGTATCGAGAGCCGGCTCATAGGCGTCAAGGCGCGGAGGGCGCCGATCGACACCGATCCGGTGACGGGCCTGCCGACCCCGGGCCGCACGACCGAGCTCATCGACCGCTTTCTGAGGCTCGCGCGCAGAAAGTCGGACCCATACTCGATCGCCGCGCTCGAAATCGACGACCTGGCGAGTCTGACGAGAACCTACGGCCGCTCTATCGCCGAGAGAGTGCTGCGCGCGATCGGAGAGCTGCTGCCCAAATCCTTTCGTGGTGAAGATGTGGTCGGCTGGTGGGGCGGCGCGGAATTCATCATCGGAATGTACGGAAGCTCGAAGGAGCAAGGCGGTATCAAGCTCACTCAGATCTGCAACAAGATCGCGGAGCAGAGCTTTCTCGCGGACGATGGGCGCCCCGTTCGAGTGCTTTGCAGTGCTGGAGTCGCCCAGTTCCAGGTCGATGGCGACGCTGTGAGCTCCTTACGACAGAGAGCAACCGAGGTCTTGCAGCAGGTCAGGGAAATCGGGATCAATCGCGTTGGGGTATTCGGCGTCCAGTTGGCCGGGGCGATGACGCGGCGGGTTGACGTAGTAATCGTGGACGACGACCCCACATTGGTCGAACTGCTGCGGCACGCAATGGAGACCAGGAACATGCGCGTCGCGACATACGCCGATGGCGAGAGAGCGGCGGAAGCATTAACGGGCAATGTGCCGGAGGTGCGGGGGAGCATAATCCTGCTCGACGTCGATCTTCCCACCCTCAACGGGCTTGAGGTGCTGCGCAGGCTGAAGGCGGTCGAAGTGACGCGGGTCAGCAACGTGATCATGCTGACCGGTCGTACGGGCGAGCGGGACGTTCTGACAGCACTGGAGCTCGGCGCCATCGACCACATCGCCAAGCCGTTCAGCATTCCCGTTCTGATGCACAAGGTACGCACCATCCTCAAGCAAAGTCAGTAGTGGTCAACGAGGCAGTTCTCGACGTCGTGATGTTGATCGAGGTCGCACTGCTGATATTGGCGGCGGGCGTCTATTTCTCGCACGGCCTTTGGCTCTTTGTAACCCAGAAGCGGACCCTCCAGGAGATGACGGCGGCGCGAAGCTCACTGGCCCGCCTTCTCACGCGGGGCACTATCGACCTCCAGGAAATCGAGACCCTGCAGCGGATGCGCCGCAGCGTCCAGGTTGCCGCGTTCCTCGAGATCTCCCGCAGTCTGACTGGAACGGGGAAAGACCGGCTTCGCTTCGTGGCGCGGGAGGTCTCGTTGCTCGATCGCGCCCGAAAGTTGTGCGAGAGTCGGCTGTGGACGCGTCGTCTGCGTGGTGCGCGTCTGCTCGCCGGCATGGATGTCGCGGACCCGATCGTGGAGAAACTTTTCACCGACCCCCACCCCGCCGTCCGTGCGCAGGCAGCGGAATGGGCCGCCGCTCACCCCTCGCCTGCGGTCATCACCGCGATGCTGAAGATGTTGGCGGATCCAGCAACCCAGGCACGCTTCGCCGTGCAGGATGCGCTGCTGCGAATGGGCGCCATCATCGCCGAACCACTCGCCGCCTTTCTGGAGACCCACTCCGGATCTCCCGCGGAATCCGGGCTTCGGGTGGCCGGAGCGGTAGCCGAGTCCAGATTTCTGCCGGCAGCGCTGCGCCTTTCGGGGGCGGATGAGGCGGGTGTCCGAGTCGCTGCGGCGAATCTACTTGGCGCAATCGGTAGTGCCGCTTCGGCGGAGCGTTTGACGGAGCTTCTCAGGGATTCGGATTCCCGCGTCAGAGCGGCAGCAGCAAACGCCCTCGGCCGCATGCAGCACTGGCCGGCGGGGTCGCAACTGGCGGAAAGCCTTAAGGACTCAACCTGGCACGTGCGGCGTGACGCGGCGCTCGCTCTTCGGGCGATCGGTGCTCCCGGCATGCTGTTCCTCCGGCGTGCTCTCAAGGGGGATGATGCCTTCGCTGCGGATATGGCCCAGCAGATTCTCGATTTGCCCGCGACGGCAACAGGATGACGGAACCGCTATCCGCGATCGTAAGCCACATACTGGTTCGGGGTCAGTTCCTGGTCCTCCTGTATTTCCTCGGCGTGAACAGCTGGTACCTCATCCTGCTGGTCAGCTCGCTTCTGGAGATGCGGCGGCACATGCTGGTCATCGCCAATGAGAGTCGGTACCTGTTGTTGAGCTCTACATTGTCGCCCACGATCTCGATTCTCGCTCCCGCGTTCAACGAAGAGGCTACGATCGAAGGGAGCCTTCGCTCATTGCTCGCTCTTCAGTACCCGCGGCTCGAAGTAATTGTGATCAGCGACGGCTCGACGGACCGAACAGTGAGGGTTCTGATCGAGCGCTTCGACCTCGTGCCGGTAAAGACGATCTACGAGCAGCGCATAAAGACGAAGCCGGTGCGAAACCTCTACCGCTCGTCGACTTACCCGGCGCTGGTCGTGGTCGACAAGGAGAATGGTGGCAAGGCGGATGCGCTGAATGTTGGACTCAGCTTCGCACGGGGCGAGCTTGTGTGCGCCATGGATGCCGATACGCTCATCGAGGCCGACGGACTCCAACGGATGGTACGTCCCTTCCTTCACTCGACGGACGTCGTTGCCACGGGCGGCACTATTCGAGTCGTCAATGGATCGGAAGTGAGATTCGGCCGAGTCATTCGAACCCGGGTTCCGAGCAGCCCGCTGGCCGGGATACAGGTGGTGGAATACCTGCGCGCGTTTCTGTTCGGCAGACTGGGCTGGAACCGACTCGGCGGCAACATCATCATTTCGGGCGCGTTTGGACTCTTCAGGCGCGAGTCAGTGCTGAATGCGGGCGGTTATTTGCACGATACCGTCGGCGAGGACATGGAGCTGGTGCTGCGGCTGAAGCGGCTCTCCTACGAACAGAGCGGTCCGGGCAAGATCGCCTTTGTTCCGGATCCCGTGGCGTGGACCGAAGTTCCAGAATCGACGAGGGTGCTGGGCCGCCAGCGCGATCGCTGGCATCGAGGTCTGGCGGACGTTCTGTGGCGGCACCGGGCGATGTTGCTCAATCCGCGCTATGGAGTGACCGGATTGGTGGTTATCCCGTACTATGCCTTCGTCGAGCTGTTGGCGCCGGTCGTCGAATTTGGTGGACTGCTCACTCTGGTGCTCGGTCTCGCGTTCGGCATCGTCGACTGGAGCTTTGCCGCGCTCTTTTTCCTGACCGCGTACGGACTGGGGGCAGCACTAACCGCGTTCACGCTAATCATCGAGGATCTTAGCTTCCATCGCTACGACACGTTTCGCGATCGCGCGATGCTCTTCTGGTGGGCGCTGCTCGAGAATCTCGGCTACCGTCAGATGACGGTGTACTGGAGGCTTCGCGGCCTCTGGAAGTTCCTGCGCGGAAGAAAGGACTGGGGCGCGATGGAGAGAAAGGGGTTCAAGCCGCTTGCCGCGCCAACCGCGGGCGCCTAAATATCGAAAGGACCATGAAGCGCCTCATCGTCGTTCTCGCCGTCGCGGGCATCGCCGCCTCGGGCACCGCCTGTGCCTCGCGTCCGCCAGAAACCGAGATGTCCTCCAGTGATTTCGACCTGGGCCCGCTGGTGGGCGAATGGCGCGGTGATTACAGCAATCCGGAAGCTGGCAGAAGCGGAACTATTGCGTTCACGCTGAGGGCTGGCGAGTCGTCGGCGACCGGGAAGGTGGTCATGATCCCCGGCAAGGCCGACACGCTGGCTGCTGCTGCGGCGATGGCTCGGTCGGTTATTAACATCAGCTTCATGAGGAAGGAGGGGAACAAGGTGAGCGGAACCCTCGATCCGTATGTCGATCCAACGTGCGCGTGCCGGGTCACCACGAATTTCGAAGGCTTGTTCACCGACGCCCGCACGATTCAGGGGACATTCACTACCGTTCCATCCCGGAGCGGCGCTAACGTCACCGGCGGGAAATGGAAAGTCACACGGGTGAAGCGGCTGTAGAGTCGCGGTTCTCACGCCCCGCCAGGCGCGCCTTCCTTTACGTCATCCGGCTCATCGTGCGCCGCAATCTCCAGGTGGAAGCGGTGCAGAAAGCGGTGCAGCGCGGGCGCGAACAGGACTCCCACCATCGTGATGAACGTCACGCCACTAAAAAGCGCGTAGAAGCCCGCGAACGTGTGCAGATGTGATAACCCTTCGCCGGTGAGCGCTGGTGGATCCAGGGGCGGTCCCTCGCCCGAGAGGATCATCGCCGAGTAGTAAAACGACTCTACCCAGCTGAGTCCGCCAAGCCCGTGATATCCGATCATGCCGATAAGCAGGCCTCCGCCGACCAGTCCGGCGGCGAGCGCGGCGTTGCGGAGCATGCGGAGAATGAAGATCCGTCGCGGCGGCATCGGCTTCAGCATGATCTCCGGATCTGGCATGATGCCCGTAACTCTCGGATGGAACGCCACTAGACTCTCCCCATGTCATGCATACGGTTATCACCCGCGCCGGTCTTGCGCTAAATTTGATGCATCAACTGGAGAACAGGATGCCGAAGACCGGTACCACTGCACGACCCGCCCCCCCCAAGAAAAATACCGCTCCATCAGCCACAGGCGCGCCCGCCAAGGCCTTTGCCAAGCCACCCGCCGCTGCTCCCTCAGGCAGCGCGTTGGAGATAAACGACACCCGCACCAGCAAGACGTACAGCGTTCCGGTGGCCGAGTGCGCGATCCGCGCCACCGAGCTCAAGAAGATCAAGACGGATGACCCCAACGACTCGGGTCTCATGAGCTACGATCCGGCGTTCCTGAACACCGCATCCTGCCGGAGTGCCATCACTTACATCGACGGCGACAAGGGGATCCTCCGCTACCGCGGCTATCCCATCGAGCAGCTGGCCGAGAATGCCACGTTCCTCGAGGTCGCGTGGCTGCTTCGCCACGGCGAGCTGCCCAGTCAGCAGGAATACGACCAGTTCGTGCACGACATCACCTTCCATACGTACGTGCACGAAAACTTCCGGAAGTTCCTGGAGGGTTTCCGCTACGACGCGCATCCGATGGCGATGCTCAACAGCTCGATCGCGGGACTGGCGTCGTTTTATCCCTCGGCGCGCAACATCTTCGACGAGACCGAACGGAACATCTCGATCATTCGCCTGCTGGCCAAGACCCCGACCATCGCCGCGTTCTCGTACCGTCACGTGAAGGGCCTTCCCTTCGTGTATCCGGACAATCGCCTGTCGTACGTCGAGAATTTCCTGTCGATGGTCGCACGCATGAGCGAGTCGAAGTACGAAGCGAACCCCGTGTTCGCCCGCGCTCTCGAGATCCTGTTCATTTTGCACGCTGACCACGAGCAGAATTGCTCGACCAACGCAGTGCGCGCGGTCGGATCCTCGCACGTCGATCCGTTCTCGGCGGTGTCGGCGGGAGTTGCGGCCCTGTTCGGCCCGCTCCACGGCGGCGCCAACGAGCAGGTGCTGCGGATGATCAACGAGATCGGAAACGTCAAGAACGTGCCGAAATTCATCGAGAGCGTGAAGAGTGGCGAAGGTGGACGGTTGATGGGGTTCGGCCACCGCGTCTACAAGAGCTACGATCCGAGAGCCAAGATCGTGAAGAAGCTGGCCGACGAAGTGTTCAAGGTCGTTGGGGTGGACAAGGATCTGGAGATTGCGTTGGAGCTGGAGCGAATCGCGCTTTCCGACGACTACTTCACATCCCGGAAGCTGTACCCGAACGTCGATTTCTACACGGGACTGATCTATCGGTCCATGGCGTTCCCGATGGATTTCTTCACTGTGCTGTTTGCGATCGGCCGCATGCCCGGCTGGCTGGCACAGTGGGAGGAGATGCTTCTCGACAAGGACCAGAAGATCGCCCGGCCCCGGCAGATTTATATCGGGCTGCCGGAGAGGCCGTACCGGAGCAAGCTCCAGGCGAAGCAGTCGCTTTGAACCGCACTTGGATTGCTTCTCCTGGATACGGTGTGTAACTCACCTGACATCTTGTTCAGTTGCATTTGTTTTTTGCAGTTGCAGTTGGGCTGGAGCTACCACGGCCGCAATGCCACCAGCATCATATCGCTCCGCTGATCGCGGTTGGTGTCGACGAGCTCGGCGATTGGCCGGCGTCCGGAGTTCACGAGAAGGACATTCGGCCCCGATGCTTCGCTCCGCCACACTCCCGTAAGTGGATCGGTGTATCCCAGCGTGAGGGCATGCAGCGCGAGACGGTTGAAGGCCACGGGGCCCAGCAGATTCAGGAGTGCGTTACGGGTCAGGATTCCCGAGCTCGCTTGTCGGCCGAGGATGATATCGCCGATGTCGCGGGTAGTACCCCACCGCATATCTTGCTGGGTGCCAAGACCGAAGCCCTTATCGAGGCACCACTGACGGCCCCAAACCGGATGCCCCTGACCGGATCGGCAGAACGCGGGTGCACGTCCGGTAACGCGATCGTTCAATGGTGAGATCTGCCACGCTCCGAGATCCCGTGCGTGATCGTCGTCCAGAGCGAGCAGCAGATCGCCTCTCCTGTTGCGCACCGAAACGTCACGTCCTGCCGGTGTAATGAGCAGCGCATTTTCCGGTGCACCGCGAGCAAAAGCGTAAGCGAGCGCTCCACCGGTCACGAACTCGGCGGCCCTGTTGCTCGCGACGAACCGGCGTGCAGACGGTCGAACATCGCTCAGGCTAAGGTCACGTGCGAACCGGCTGACGACCCGGCCGCGGTTCGGGGCAGCCGCGACACTGGCGCGCGGAGATGCGTTCGCGGAGGCGGGGAGCGTCTTACCTGCCGCGCTTCCGCGCGACTGACTCGCCTTCTGCGAAGGCCCGCGCTGCTGGGCTGCCGTGGCAGTCTTCTCCACTTTCCCGCTGCCGCGGGCCTTACTCTGTCCGGCCTTTTCAGCGCCCTGTCCCTTGCCCTTTCCCTGCGCCGCCGAAGTCGTTCCCAGTGCCGCCATGCTGAGCGGCAAAATCACCATTGCGATCCAGCATCTCGTTTTCATGATCAGCGCCCTCATCGAATGAGCTACGTGCTCCGACTGACTCTTATCGAAGGGCGCAAAGAGCCGGCCAGGGTGGCTGAAAATGTCGTGGGCCTGAGGTCGACTCCAAACGCACGACGATTGCTATTGGGTCGGCTTACTTAGCCTGAATGCCCTCGGCTTCGAGCAACGCCTTCTTGACCCCAGGCAGTCCGCTGTAACCTCCGATCGACCCGTCGCTCATGACGACGCGATGGCAAGGCACGACCACGGCAACCGGATTCGCACCACATGCCTGCGCCACCGCCCGCGTTGCTTTCGGCCGCTTGATCGCCTGCGCGACATCGAGATACGACCGGGTCGAGCCGGCTGGAATCGCGAGCAGCTCGTTCCAGACCTCGCGCTGGAAATTGGTTCCTTGCAGATCGAGCGGGATTTCGTCGTCGAGCCTGCGGCCGGCGATTCGTTCCTGGACGATATCGAGGGCTGATTTGAGCGGCGCATCGTCACGCTTTATTTCCGCCTTCGGGAATCGTGCGCGGAGGAACTCTTCGGCACCGTCCTCGGATTCGCGCAGGCTGACGGCACATACTCCCTTGAGGGTTGCCGCTAGGAGCACGCTTCCGAGCGGGCTCTTTCCAGTCGTGAATCGAACTTCCATACCTCTCTCCTCTCTGTTGCGCGATCAGATCAGTCAGTGGTCAGTGCCAACCGCTGCTGGGTCCGTCAAGCTATGGCGCCGTGCGGGAACACTCCACACACATTAATGCCTGGCCAATGAATTCTCTTCGACCCGCCTCCGTCATTACCCAGGGTCGCGTTTGCCAGGGCGGATCGTGCCTCACGTGTTGGCTGTGACCGCACTTCAGGTCGGCGACCCAGTGCCGCTCTTCGTCCTGATGGAAGCCTATTATCCTTTGCGGGATCGACGGGCGAAGCGATGAATCGGAGCTCAATCTGTGTGCACCGCGATCGCCCCGCTCTGCTCTGTCTGCCGGCGATTCCTAGCCCTCGACACTCAGAATCCCGATTGCGCCTTTCTGGCCGTGGCCGAACCCATGATTGACGAACACAAACTCGCCCGGAATATCCGCCAGCATCTCGAATACCATTCCGCCCCCGGGGGCAACGCCAAAAGTCTGAACCCCGCGCAGCGGAACGCCGGGAGGAGCTCCCAGATAAACGGTGTCGAACTGCTCGCCGACGACGTGAAAGTTGCACGGATGGGTGGGCCCCGAGTTCACAACGTAAAATCGCACCCGGTCCCCAACACGCACCTTGAGCGGAGCGGTCACGTATTGGGTCGGTCGTCCGTTAAAGACGACATAATCGGGAAGGGTCGCCAGCATCTTGGTATAATCGAATGGCATCACGCCGGCGTTCGCTGCGCCAAGGTAGAACTCGCTCTGCACCAGCACGAATTCCTTTGCCGCTGGCAGCGGTGACGGAGGGTCCACGATGATCGCTCCGACCATTCCCGATCCGATGTGCATCAACACAGGTGATGTGCCGCAGTGGTATAGAAATGCTCCCGGATACTTTGCTCTGAAAGTGTATGAAATCGGCTGTCCGGGATTGACGGAGCGGAACGCGACCTTGGGATTTATCTGCGCCGTGTGAAAATCCATCGAATGGGGGATGGAACCCTGATTGACGAGAGTGAAATCGACGGTGTCACCCTGCTTCACGTGCACTATGGGGCCCGGAATGTCCCCATCGAAGGTCCACGCCGAGATGACGGTATCGTCCGAGATGCGAATAGGGACTTCCTGCGCGGTGAACTGAATCTTGGCCGTTCGTTCGGGGAGGACCGGCGGCAGCACGGGATCGAAACGACGAAAGACCACGTTCTGGCTCCCTCTAACGGCAGCCGTTGACTGATGGATGTTGGCATGACCACCGGTGTCGAGCTTGCTGTCGGGATTTCGCACCGCGGTTCCGGGTCCCGCCTGCGGTGGTGTCGCCGCGCTCGAACCGGTAGACGCTCCGGCTTTTTGCTCCGACTTGTCTATGTCACACGCGCTCAGAGCGAAAGGCGCGAGGGTACCCAGTACTGACGACTTGATCAGAAATTCTCGGCGGGTCGCTCGACGGCTGGCAAGCCCGGACAATGCTGGAAGTTCATCGGCGGTCATTGCGATCTCCCGAATTGGATTGTGAACTTCTTCTTTTGCTTCTCGAATGTGGCTCCAAGCCCGTCGTGCGTGCCAGTCTCAGGCGAGAATCAGATCCGCCCGGAGCGGTTCCGCAGCAGGCGACGCTTCTTTTTGTGCAGCCTTGTCGGGCTTGAATACCAGCATCGACATTCTCCCCGAGTGCATTATCTCATCGGCGACGCTGCCACGAAGCATTCGGGCGAGGCCACCGCGGCTGTGGGTCGCAATAGCAATCACGTCCGCGTTCTCCCGGCTGGCAAAGTCTCCGATCGCGCTTGCGATATTCTCGGCGATGACGATGTCGGTCGTTACAGTCACCCCATTGCGACGAAGTTTACCGGCGATGCGAAAGAGATAGGACTGGGCAAGCGAGATGTCCTTGTCCCACAACGGCAAGCTGGGATCGACGATGTCCTTCTGCGAATATGGCTGTGGAATGAGAACGTTGAGAAGGGTAATCTCGGCCTCTTCGAGCTTCGCCAGCGCCAACACGCGCTGGAGAATCTGCTCAGCGAGGGTCGACCCATCGAGAGGAACGACAATGCGCCTGAAAGCCCCGCCTACTTGCGGTTCAGATAGCTGACCGGCGGCTTAACGAGCAGGACAGGAATTGTCGTGTGGCGGATCAGCGAGTCTGTCACGCTGCCCAGCGAGAGCCGCGAAAAGCCGCTACGTCGGTGAGTGCTGATCACGATCAGATCGATGTCGTTGCGTCGGGCGTATCCCTGAAGGACATCGGTGACCGGCCCATCGTGCAGGTCGACGGTAACGTCAGCCTTCGATGTAGCTCTGCACTCGGCTGCCAGCGAGTAGAGCTCGCTCAGAGCCCTGTCGCGTTCGCTGCGCACGATCTCGGCGGCGACGGCTGTGCCTTCGGCTGCGGTTGCTGCTCCGAAGAAGGAGCCGGTAGCGAGAACTCGTACCAGCCGGACTTTCGCGTCGGTCCCCTCTCCTATTCGGAGCGCGACTCGGATCGCCTCTCGCTCAAATCCGGAGCCGTCGGTCGGGACCATGATCATACATACAAGCCTCCTCCTGATCGCACCTTGGTGATTCGCGGCCCGAATGCGCCCGGTACGATCAATCTCGCGGAATCGAGGAGGGACCTCAGCAGGCTTAAGGCTGATTTCTTGTCAGAGTTTCCCTGTTTTCGCGCGGGTGTTGACCTGGTCTCGGGTCGGCGGCCCTCGCTTCGTGGGTCTTGGGGATATCTCGCCGGATCGGAAACCTCTTTAAGGTTTCGCCCTGCCCTTGCTGACCGACCAGACGTAGGACGCCACAGCCATGGCTTCCGCGGCCGAAATACCCCCTGGATATCCGACCATCAGGGTAGAGGGAACGCCATGCGTCGCCACACGATAGATCGCGGCGAATTCGCCGTTCTTGGCATCTCTCCAGGCATGCGGCTTCAAAGTCGGAGCTATCTGCGTCCCCTCGAGCTTTTGTCCGTGACAGGCAAAGCATGTCCCTTTGCCGTGAAAAATTGCCCGGCCCAGATCCACTGTCGCCGGGGTGATCGCGCTCGTGTCCGGCTGCGCCGCGCCCTGTTGATGGAGCGCGAGCGCGCTGGCACCGGCGAACATCACCATGGCGGCCGCCATCAGCAATGTTCTCACAGCCGTGCGGGAGCTGGCGGGGACCAGAATCGCTGACATCAAACCGGTGGAGATCGGCGCCATATCTCCTCGAGTGACACTCGACCCGGTCCATTCAAGGCGAACGTTAGGCACGCGCCGAGCAGCGTGAGCTCAAATTCGTAGCCATACGGCGCGAAGAAACCACCGTGGAAACGCGCGACGAGTATCGCAACCACCATCTCAAAGGCGAGCAAAGCGCCCGCCAGGCCGGCAACCACTCCGAGAAGTATCGCCAATCCTCCGAGCAATTCCACCGCGATGACGACTGCCGCGGACAGTAGTGGCAGCGGAAGCCCGAGCTTCCCCATGATGTCCGCGGTTCCGTCGAGGCCGAAGACGAACAGCTTCTGCCCGCCATGCATCAGGAACACGAGTCCCACCACAATCCGGAGTGGCAGCATCCCCCATTTGGCGAATCGAGCGCCAGTGTGTTTCATCCCACCTCTCCGAGTTGTGACGTGTCTTTTCGCTCATCGAGAGACAGACACCTCTGTTAAAACGCCAGCCACAAATAGAGGAAGAGTGTATTGTTGTCCGCTGCCTTGCGACCGGCCGCGTCGTAATCGTTTGATGCGCCATTGAACAGACTGTAGGCAACGTATTGAAGTCCCAAGCGCGTATTCTGCCAGGGGTTGACCGCGAATTCTCCTATCTCGCCCCTCGAGTTTGGGCTCCCGGTGCGGCTGCCAGAAACAGATCCCGGAGCAAAGATCACGGCGTCGCTTGTGCCCGTAGTCTGGAAGTAACCAGCCGTCAGCGCATAGCGCAGGCTCGGCTCGAACGTAAGGTTGGTCCGAAGCGTCGAGAGCGTCTCGTGCAAGTTTGCGGCTTCGGGGGGCGCGGCACCCACGAAAGCGAAAAGAGTCTGACGCTCGTGAATGTACGCCGCTCGTCCAATCCACATGCCGATTGTGGCGCGATGCTCAATCTGTGCGTCAACGGCCGCATCGGTGTAGTTGTTGGTGGGTCCGCTCACGCCCGCCGGATACAAGCGCGCCGCAAAGCCGTACGTTCCGATCATCCCGTATGTGGAGGGCCACGTGTGCTGCAAGGCGACGCGCCAATATGGTATGACGCCCTTCGTTGTGTTCGTGGCGTTCGCACCGAGCGGCACCTCTGCCCCCTGAGGCGCGGATCTGTAAGCGCTGAGCTCGGTGTACAGAGTACTGTTGTAGAGCGAATAGGCGCCGAGCCCCGCTACTTGCTGCCCAAGGCCGCCATCGATCAGCGTACTTGCAGCGGGGGACGGAGCGACATCCGAGCTCATAAACGGGAAGCTCCACGCGGGCGCGGTATTCCACGCATCCTGAACGGTCGGATTGTTGTGCAGGGTGAAACCGAAGAGCATGTCGCGGTTTGCCACGCTTGCATGCTTCGCCCAGCGCAAGTCCACGTTGTCGATTCCGATCGCACCATCGGCCGCCGCGTAGGTGAACTGTGTGAATATTCCGACATGTGAGGTGATCTGCCCCGCGAGGAAAATGCTGAGTTGTTGCGGGAAGCTCACCGTCCCATTCTGCGCTCCCGGTTGCGCCCGCGAAGTTTGCGTCAGGCCTGTCACAATCATTGCTGCCAACGGAGGAATCGTGGTCAGCTTGAGTGATTCCCGGCTGGTGCTGTCGCCGGGCTGACCTATCGTGGGCAACGAAGTGAGCGTGTAGCCGTTGAGCTTGAACATCCGGCCGAATGGAGTAAGCTGCGGAAACTGGTAATGGCAGGCGCTGCACGCCAGCCCGGTTTGCCGGGAGAAACTCGGAACAAATAGCTTCGCGAGAGCTGCATGAAGCGACGCCGGAGCGACTACGTGGTTGGCTGGAATGCCAAGGATTGCAGCCGCGCGGCCGGCTGCTTTTGTCAACCTTGGTTGTGGGCTTGCGCCTGTTGGGAGAGCAGACGAAGCGCTGGAGACGAGACCCAACCCGAGCAGTGCGAAAACCACGCTGACCCTGCAACCGCCATGTATCCGGTTAATGCACATGGAGCCGTCCCTGCCGAGGAATGAATGACTTGACTCGCTATGCGCATTCGCGCTAGCCCGGTAACGCTAGCGCCGGGGCGCGCCATTGCTCTATAAGGGAAACCCTGATTCGATACCCCGATGCCTGCTTTTCGACGTGCGGAGTGGACGGCATCAACAGGCTCAGGCAGGAATCAGATCTGCCCGGACCCCATTGGCGGATGTTGATGCTTCCTTCTCAGCCGTCATGTCCGGCTTGAATACGAGCATCGACATTCTTCCCGAGTGCATTATGGCGTCGGCGACGCTGCCGCGAAGCATTCGGGCAAGGCCACCGCGTCCGTGCGTGGCGATCGCAATCATGTCTGCCTTCTCGCGGCTGGCAAAGTCCCCGATGGCACTGGCCACGTTATCACCGATGACGATGTCGGTTGTTACCGTCACGCCATTCCGGCGGAGTTTGCCGGCGATGCGGAAGAGGTATGCCTGGGCCTGAGAGATGTCCTTGTCCCACCACGGCAGGCTCGGATCGACGATTTCCCTCTGCGAGTACGACTGTGGAACGAGAATATTGAGAAGCGTAATCTCTGCTTCCTCGAGTTTTGCCAGCTCTACGACGCGGGGAAGAATCTGCTCAGCGAGAGTGGAACCGTCGAGCGGAACAACTATGCGCTTGAACTCACCGGAGACTTGGGGGTTCAGATAGCTGGTTGGAGGCTTTACGACCAGCACGGGAATCGTGGTGTGGCGGATAAGCGAGTCGGTTACGCTGCCGAGCGAGAGCCGGGAGATACCGCTACGGCCGTGGGTGCTGATCACTATCAGATCGATGTCGTTACGGCGGGCGTATCCCTCGAGCACGTCGCCAACCGGACCGGCGTGCAGATCGACCGTAATGTCCGCCTTGAAATTGGCTCTGCACTCGGCAGCCAGCGCATACAGCTCGCTCAGAGCGCGGTCGCGCTCGCTCCTCACGACCTCGGCCGCCACGGCTATACCCTCGGAAGCAGCCGCTACTCCGAAGAAGGAGCCGGTGGCGAGAACTCGCACCAGCCGGACTTTCGCGTCGGTCCGTTCTGCAATTCTGAGCGCGACTCGGATCGCCTCTCGGTCGAAACCCGACCCATCGGTCGGGACCATGATCGTCCTATACATACGAGCCTCCCTCTATTTGTTGCGTTTCTGTCATAGGGCGCGATTCGCCCCGGTACGATCAATTTCGGTACACAGGCGGGCCGGCCCCGTCAGTTGAAGGCTGATTTCTTGTCAGCGTTTCCCTGTTTTTCGGCGGCGGGGACCTACGGCTGGACGCTCCTGATCCCGATTTACGGCTTCTTGCATCGGGAATTCTGGGAATCGATCGATAGTATGGCGGTGCCGACCACCGGCATCGTACTCTGTATTCTCGCCGGCAACCTGCAATCATCATCCGTCAGATGGATGCGGATTACGCCGTCTCCTTTGTAGTGGCGCGGATCCCGCACGCGCATCTCGACCAGAATCACCCGCAGCTCTCCCATTGGAGTCGGAATGACTTCGCGGCGGATAACGCTCACCGTAGTAGGGTTTCGGGCGGCGTCGAAATGACGGTCAAAGCGATAAGTCGCGCCGGGTCTCATTGGAAGCGTCCGAATGAAATACATGAAGGACAGCTCATCGAGTGGCGAACTGCTCGGGCTTTTGCCGGTCTCACCCTTCGCAGATTTCCATTCCTTCTGATCGGGATAAAAGTCGACGGACTCATCCTGGTGGCTCAGGGGGTTCTGCTCGTGCTTCAAGAACCGGAGTGAAGAGCCGCGGAGAGGATCAAACCACGACGAGCTGCGGCTGACTGCAGGGATCAAGGCAATGCGAATCCTGGAATCAAAGCGTAGCAGGTAGGTGCTGATCCCACGGACATCGACCGGGCCTTCGATCCACATCGTCGCCGCACCCACTTTGCTGCCGTTTGCGAGCCTTACTTGGTAGGTGAGCTTCTCGCCTACGCCGAACGGCAGTGCGGCGGTCTCTGGTGGGGGCGCCTGCGTGCTCGCGCAGACGCCCAGGAATGCGAGAGCAATCAACCCGATTAACCCGAACTGGAAGGTCCAGGATTCTGGTAAGGAGAATCGCGTTTTCGGTGTTTCCAAGAGCTTTGGGAGGATCATGCCTCAAGATGCGCCAGCGTCCTTATGGCAACTGTCGGGGAGTCTGAACGAACTTTTGAGTGATTGGACCCCGCTGCGGTGAGGGAAAGCCTTACACCCATTCCAGTGTTGCTGGCCGAGCCTGGCACGTCGGGATCCGACGCGTAGTGAAAACTCTCGCAAAAAACCAGCACATTACCGACGGACGCGAACTGCATTTCGTTTGAGCTTTCGTGTCATGGGATTTTACGAGGATGGACCTCCGCGTCACGGACACCGCACTCCGTTGGAGCTGGCTGAAGACGAGATACTTTCGGCGCTTCACGGAGATTTCTGCGGCATGCCGGCGCGTCTCGAACAGACGGGACCAACGAGCCACAGCGAATGACTGCGCCACACTCCGGCCCGCGAATCTGATCGGTGTTGAGACATCGCTCGTGGCGGTCGCATCCATGGCGATCGTGATGTCGATATGGAAGGATCCGGGAGCCAGCTCAATCCTGACGCGAGTGACTTGCCCTGTTTGCACCCCTGACCCTCGATCCTGTAGGGGTTTCCCTCAGGAATCGATGGGCATACCGCGTCGAAGGTTCAGTCACATACCCACAAAACTTGAGGTGAAGTCCGACAGTGGGGGTCTGCAGGCAGTCGTATCCTAAGTGCGTACGGATGCAATCGCATTTCACGAACTGAGGATACGACTCATGAGAAAGACCGTATTGATGCTTTTAGCTCTCATTGCAGCAACCACGACCGTCGGAGCGCAGACCAGCTCCACTCGACTCCGCATTGAGCCAGGCAGTGAGCTCAGCATCGCTGGGACATCCAACGTCCACGATTTTCACTGCAAGACCGACAAGTTCAGCGCTTACATCGATGTAGATCCCGGTTACACGAAGGATCTGACCAAGGTTGCGCGTCCAATAGTGAGCGTGAAAGTGGTCATCGCCGTGAAGAGCCTGTCGTGCGGCAACAAGAAGATGGACGAGAACATGTACAGCACCCTCAAGGCTGATCAGAACCAGATCATCCGCTACACGCTCTCCGGCTACGACATCCTCAATGGCAGTGCCACCGGGTTCGCCGCCAAGACGACTGGAACGCTGACGATCCTCGGCAAGAACAAGCTCGTTGCCATGACGATCGATGCCGCACGACTCAACGACGGCAAGGCGACCGCGCAGGGTGAGGAAACCCTCCTCATGTCAGACTTTGGCATCAAGCCGCCGAGCTTCATGTTCGGAACGATGAAGGTCGGGGACGAGGTGAAGGTCAAGTTCAACCTGAAGGTTGGCCCAGAGATGATTGCTCAGCTGTCCGCGGCCACAGGCAAGTAATGAGCAGCGGCTACACGAAGTAGGTCCATAACGAGTTAACCAGATCAATACAGGAGATGACAGTGAAACGTTCTATCGTAGTTCTCAGTGCGGTGCTCGCGACGGCTGCATTCGCGCCTCGCTCGAGCGCCCAGGAGCCCAGCAGGATGTCCGTCGGGAGCCCGGTTCCGAAGCCCACGATGAGGGACACAGCGGAAACCCCAATGCCAGTGATTGTGGCTCCGGAGTCGGCTACAATCGACACCGTCAAGAAGATTGCCAGGGTCAAGGAGATGAGGAGTTTCCTTTCGACCGCCCCCGACATCGAGATGCAGAATTACCGCCCCGAAGACAAGCGCGGGATCAACGGCTTCGAGGCCCCGAAGGACGAGTCCGTTGCCTACGACGGATTCAAGCTCCAGTGGGGCGCCGCCTTCACGCAGCAGTTCCAGGGCCTCGACCACACCAACACGGCCGCCCCGCGCCTCGTCACCACGAATGGCGTCACGACGGATGCCAACAAGTTGATCCGCATCGGACACGGCCCCAACAACGCTACTGCCAACCTGTACCTGAACGGCCAGCTGGCGCGTGGAATTCGGGTTGCCATGACGACGTACTCGTCAGCGCGGCACCACCAGGAGACCTGGGTCAAGGACGGCTACCTGCTGGTTGATGCATCTCCGATCGACTGGAAGCCGCTCAACGACATCATGAAATACGTCACCATTCGCGCCGGACACTTCGAAATCAATTACGGAGACGCGCACTTCCGTCGCAGCGACAACGGCAACGGAATCCGCAACGCGCTGGTCGGAAACTATATCATGGATGCCTTCACCACCGAAGTCGGCGGTGAGGTGTACCTCCGCGCCAATGGCTTTATGCTGATGGGCGGAGTAACCGGCGGTGAAAGCCGCGGCATGATCACCAACCCGGACAAGCGTGCGCCGAGCTACCTAATGAAGGGTGGCTTCGACAGAAAGTTTGGTGAAGATCTGCGATTCCGTCTCACCGCCTCTGAATACGCGACGGCGAGCTCGGTCAGCAACACGCTGTTCAGCGGCGATAGAGCCGGTTCGAGGTACTATGACGTGCTCGAGAACACGAGCTCGACCGAAACGGCCCAGGCCTGGTCCGGTGCGATGCAGCCCGGTCTCAAGAACAGCATTCACTCGTGGGTAGTCAACCCGTTCCTGCAGTTCCGGGGCCTCGAGCTGTTCGGCAACATCGAGACGGCCAGGGGGCGCGCTGCTGGCGAGACCGACAACCGCACCTGGAAGCAGAACGTTGGAGAAGTGGTGTATCGCTTCCTCCCCGATCAACGGCTGTATGTGGCCGCTCGCTACAACACGGTAAAGGGACAACTCACGGTTGGCACACCCGACGTGAAAGTGAATCGCACACAGGTCGGCGGTGGCTGGTTCCTGACTCCGAACATTCTGACCAAGCTCGAGTTCGTGAACCAGAAGTACCTCGATTTCCCGACCACCGATATCCGGAACGGCGGGAAGTTCAAGGGATTCATGGTCGAGGGCGTAGTAGCCTTCTAACCAGGTTGCGTGGCGCCGCGGTGCGCAAAGGCGCGGCGTCACGCACCTCCACCCAGAAGCCGCGCAGCCTTCCGAAATGCATACTGTGATGGGGGCCTGAATGTCAGCCGCACGGAAGGCAGGATCGAAGGGAGCCTCGAAAATGGTTTTGGGAACGGAGTCGGCGGAACGAGAGGCGAATCCACCATTCCCGGATTCCCGATCGGGCGATGTTGTCTTCCGCGAGCTCTCTCGCGAGGAGATCGAGGCAATCCTGCTGCGCAACAAGGTAGGCCGTATCGCCTTCTCCTTCCACGATCGGGTCGATGTTCAGCCGATCCACTACGTCTACGAACGGGGCTGGCTCTACGGCCGTACTTCCGAAGGAGCCAAGATCGCCGCCCTCAAGCGCAACCAGTGGATTGCGTTCGAAGTGGACGAGGTCACGGATATCTTCGACTGGACCAGCGTGGTGATTCACGGAAGCCTGTGGATACTCCATCCACGCGGCAGCCCCCGAGCAGAGGAAGTGTGGGCAAAAGCCGCCGAGCTGGTGAGCAGGATCGTGCCTGGCGCGCTCACCGAGCGTGACCCTGTCGCGTTCCGGCAGACCCTATTTCGTATCGCCGTCAGCGACGTGCGCGGACGAGAGGCCAAGATGAACGCGCTGGCACCAAACACTCCTTGAGCGCCGAGCCGGAATGAACAGGAACTATTGCGTCACCTCGGCGATCACGCCAAGGGCAGTGTGAACGATGCCGTTGTGCCTTCCCCCGGCTTGCTGTCGATCCATATCCTGCCGCCGTGCGTCTCGACGATTCCTTTCGCGATTGCGAGCCCGAGACCCGCGCCTTGGCGATCCGTTCGCGAGGACTGCCAGTAACGATCGAAAACTCTGGGCAGCTGCTCCGGAGCGATTCCTCGACCGTTGTCGAGCACCGAGATCACCACGCCTTCGGGGTCTCTCCTCGCCGTTACCGCGATCTTCGACCCTGCCGGGGAAAACTTGATGGCGTTTCCTACGAGATTCGACAGGATCTGTTGAATTCGCTCACGATCTGCCATCACCTTCGGGAGTGCGGTCTCTATCTGGAGGTCGAGGCCGATGCCCCTTTCATCGACAAGCGGGCGCAGTGTCTCCAGCGACTCCGCCAGCAGGGCCGACGGATCGACCGGCGCGGCCGAGATGGAGAGCTTCCCGGTATCCAGGCGGTTTACATCGAGCAGGTCGCGAATGAGAGCGTCCATCTGGTCGGCTGCCTGCGCTATCAACTCGATCTTCTCGTGCCCTGGCGTCGCACCGTTGTCGGGCGTGCGAAGCAACGTTTTGCTCAACATCTTCACGGCCGCTACGGGATTCCGAAGATCATGAGAGACGACACCCATCATCTCGTCGCGAGCACGCAGGCTCGCGCGAACGGCGTCGTGGAGCCTGGCGTTGTCGAGTGCGAGCGCCGCCAGCCGCGCGAGGTCCTCGGCAAATCCAAGATCGTCTCCGTCGAAACCGCCTTTGGCCCTGAAGAGCGTCAAGGCGCCAATGAGCTGATCGCGGGCGACCAGTGGAACAAAAAGGGCGGACTCCGGCTTCATCGCTTGCACGGCCTTCAGGTAGGCCGGCATGGCGCTCACCTCGAGCAGGCGCGCCGCAGCCTTGGATTGCAGCAATACGGGCGCCGATCGTTGTAGAATCTCGGTGAGCGGATGGCCTTTGGGAGGAATCCGCGGGCCAGCCAGGCTGACGTTGTCGAGGATTTCTTCGATGGCAGGATCTACATGGGAAGCGGCACCCACAGCGAAGCCGTTGCCGACTCGGTTTTCGAGAATGCAGCCGTCGGCGATTGATGGAATCGCGAGCCTCGCTACCTGAGTCAACGTTTCCGTCGATCCGAACGATGCCGCGAGCTTCTCTCCTGCTTCGGCGAGGAATTGTTCCCGCTGCTCGAACCGTTTACGAACCGAAACGTCACGCAGCACCACCGCGTAGATGACACCGTCGCCGTGATGGACCTGGGAGATTGCGGCTTCAGCCGCAAACTCCTCACCGGTTTTTCTTAGGCCGGCGATCTCGCGCCGATCGCCCATTCGCCGCGCCTTCACTTTGGAGCGGCCGAACTCCGCTACCTGCCGGGGATGGTTCTCACGAAATCGCTCTGGAATCAGGGTCTCGATCCGCTGACCGATGATCTCCTCCGACGTCCAACCAAAGATTGCCTCCGCACCCTTGTTGAAGAAGGTGATGCGTTGAAAGGCGTCCATGCATATCACCGCGTCGGCCGCGATTTCTACGATCTCCGCCAGAATGTCGCGCGTGATCCGCTCGGGCATACTTGTCGGGTTAACCCCTACAAAGAAGGAATGATTTCCCTGTGAACAATCCTCCAACCCACGACAGCGTCAATTCGGGGGCGGCGGTAACGTGCGTCGTTATTGAGACCACTACCTCTGAGGTAACACTCTTGAGCGACGACAACCGGTTAAAGATGTCTGGTGCGGTATTCAGCAAGAAGGGTTCGCGCCGCGATTTCCTGCGCAATACGGCGGTCACCGCGTTAGGGGGCACAGCGCTGGTGGCTTGTTCCACCGACAAGTCCGGGGCACAGACTACGACCGCAAACAAGGCGGATCATAGCGGCGGAACGACCGCGCCCAATCCCGCGCCAGTCTCGGCGGGAGCCGCTGCGGAAACGATGGACAGAATGCACGAAGCCGGCATAAAGGCTTTTCCAGCCAAGACCGCTGGAAAGGGAAATCAGCTGCTGCGACCGCGGATGGATGGTGCGGTGAAAGTCTACGAGCTGACGGCGAAGAAGATTCGTTGGGAGACCGCGCCCGGTCAAACGGTAGAGGGGTGGGCGTACAACGATCAGATACCCGGTCCGCAAATCCGCGTCCGCGAAGGCGATCGGGTGCGCGTGATATTGAAAAACGAGCTGCCCGAATCAACCGCGGTGCACTTTCACGGACTCGAAGTGCCGAACGATCAGGACGGTGTCCCGTTCATTACGCAGCCCCCGATCAAATCGGGACAGACGTACACCTACGAGTTCACGGCGCCCAATCCCGGCTCCC
>JALYKQ010000047.1 GCA_030774675.1 Gemmatimonadota bacterium
CGCTCCGGCGTGCGTTAACGCCTGAGCCTTTGCACACGTCTAATCGCTAACCTCTCCACCCGGAGCATTTCCCATGATCAAGCAATCCTACCTGATTTGTTGCGCAGGTCTACTGCTGGCCGTCGCCGCGTGCGACCAGTCCACCGGCCTGTCGGGCGGCATCAGTCAAGCCGACGCGAATCAGCTCGCAGCCGACATGGACGCCGTCTCTACCCTCGGCACTTCCGACTTCGGGCTCGGCCCGTCGTTCTCACTGAGCGTGGGGGATGGTTCCGCGACATCAGTCGTCTCGGCGCCGATTGCCATCGACAATCAGTTCACGGTCACGAAGCAATGCCCGCAGGGCGGACAAGTCGTGATCGCCGGCACTACCACTGGCACCGGCGACCGCACCACGCACAACCTGACCCTCGAGACGAACGCGACCAGGACCGACACCAACTGCGCTTTCGATACCAGAAACGGTGTGCTAACCCTGAACGGCAATCCAAACATCGCTTACAAGGGAAACCTCAACATCGTGAATGGAGTGCTGTCGGGACTGCAGACGCAGACGCACAAGGGAAGTTTTACGTGGGCCCGCACTGGTGCGTCGGGTACGTGCGACGTCGATCTCACCTCTTCATTTGATCCAGCGACTCACACCGTGACGGTGACGGGTACGTTCTGCGGACACACCATCAACGTGACGCGTACACGGGCAAGCTGAGTACCAACAAAGTAGACGTGACAGAAGGGCCCTGCGACTCTTGCCGGGCTCTTTTTTTGGTTCCAAGTGCGCGTCTTGAAACTGCTCGGGCTGGCTACCGAGACGGAAGGTTCATCCGGATGAAGCGGATTGGACGGATTACTCAGGATCGGTCCGTGTGGCGGGTCTAGCTGATCTTCCCTGGTTCTTTTTCTTTTTTTGGTTGTTGCGTAGGAGAGTGCAGTTCGGCGGCGGTAGGGTCCCGAGCGGCAGTTCCCAACAGATCACGGCCCGCCAAGGGGAGCTATAACGCTACTCAGAGCGATCCGAGTAATCCGTTAAATCCGCAGAATCCGGATGAACCTTCCGTCTCGGTGGCCAGACGACGCTGACGCCAGTGGTGGCCTGCCCGAGCGGCAGTTGCTGTATCAAAACCGTATTCCGATGTTGAGAGGGTAGACGCCCTTATCCAACTGCCGGACATCGAACGAATGAAGCATTTGCTCGATAAAGAGCTCGTGTGACCCAAGCCGCGCCTTGATACCAAAACCTCCGTTCACTCCGAGAGAGAAGCCGCTTTGGACGAAGCCGTTCGGGTAGTAGACAAAGTCTGTAACGCGCAACGCCCCGCTTGCTGGCCATATGTGACGCGTGCTGTAATAGGCGCCCGTGCCGCCTTTCAGATAGGGCGTAAATCTCGAAGCACTGAACAATTCGTAGGACAGGCCGGCCGTGAGCCCGGTGTATCTCCTCGTGATCTTTTGCCAACAGACACATTGCGGGTCCGGACTGGGATTCACCTGGCGCGGAGCGTCAGTCCCTACCATCAGCGAGATTTGCCGGGCGAGGCGGCTGTTTGCCGTTTGCCAGGAGCGCGTCAGATTGGCCACGATGCGCGCGTCCACCCCGGGATCGCTAGTGTGTAAATCGAAGTTGGTAGGGTCGACACCAAACGACAGGGACCATTTGGGTGGCTCGGGTGCTGCGCTTTGCCCCGATACTGACGCGAGCGGCAGGGCGATTGAGAGAGAGCTAACGGCGACGACGTGGCGTATACGCATGAGACCTCCTCTCCTGACAACAATGTACCTTCTACTCTGAGGACGGATAATCCGACCTCGTTCACTTCGAGGTCGGACACGCTACACTCGCCCTGGGTTGCCAACACCAATTCCTTTGCGCCGGCGGTGGCAGTACGGAAGGCGCGCCGGCTAGCTAATTTGGGAGAGTCGTTCACGACCCACCGATAGTCTTCGCGGGGTCTTCGCTTGTCTCTGCCCATCAAGCGCATCCGGGAGCTCCTCGCTCCCACTTACACCGTTGACCGCGAGCTCGGTCGCGGCGGGATGGCCACGGTCTGCCTCGCGCAGGATACGAAGCATGAGCGGGTCGTCGCGCTCAAGGTTCTGCACCCGGGATTGGCGGAGTCGCTGGGCTCCGAGCGGTTCCTTCGCGAGATCAAGGTCGTCGCGCGGCTCAATCACCCGCACATCCTCCCGCTCTTCGATTCGGGCGAGGTCGAGGGCTTCCTCTACTACGTGATGCCGTACATCGAGGGCGAGTCGCTGCGCGAGCACCTGGCGCGCGAGAACCAGCTGCCGATCGACGAGGCCATTCGACACACCTGCTCGATCGCGTCGGCGCTCGACTACGCGCACCGCCAGGACGTGGTCCATCGCGATGTGAAGCCCGAGAACGTGATGATGTACGAGGGCGAAGCGATGGTGATGGATTTCGGCATCGCCAAGAGCGTGATGGAATCCGGTGAGCGAAGCATCACCCTGAGCGGCGCGCTCTTCGGCACGCCCGCGTACGTCAGTCCCGAGCAGGCTGCCGGTGCGGGACACGTGGATGGGCGCGCCGACCAGTACAGCCTGGCCGTCGTGCTCTACGAGATGCTGGCAGGTGAGCGTCCGTTCAGCGGCAGTACCGAGCTCGAAGCATTCTCCAAGCGGTTCAACGAAACCCCGACACCCATTCGGCGGCTCCGCGAGGGAGTGCCGGAATCCGTCGAGACGGCGTTGACCAAAGCCATGTCTCCGGATCCCGACGGCCGGTACGCCACGATTGCGATGTTCGCGCAGGCGATCGGGACGGGCGCCGTCTCCAGTCCCATCATCATTCACACGAATCCGCGGCCGACCGTATCCGCGGCCAAGTCGGTTGCGGTCCTCCCCTTCACCAACATGAGCGCGGATGCGGACAACGAGTACTTCGCCGACGGAATCGCCGAAGAGATCATCAACGCGCTAACCAAGGTTCACTCGCTGCGAGTCGCGTCACGCACCTCATCATTTGCGTTCAAGGGAAAGAACGAAGTCATCGGTGAGATCGGTCGAAAGCTCAAGGTCTCGACGGTTCTCGAGGGTAGCGTGAGGAAGGTGCGCAACAAGCTGCGCATTACTGCCCAGCTGATAAACGTCGCCGACGGCTACCACTTGTGGGCCGAGCAGTATGACCGTGAGATGGAGGACATATTCGCGATCCAGGAAGACATCTCGCAGGCGATCGTCAAGTCGTTGCGAGTGATCCTCAGCGAGGGCGAGAAGCTCGCGATGGGCAAGATGCGGACGGTCGATGTCAATGCGTACGACTACTATTTGCGGGGACGAAATTTCTCTCACCAGCACCGGCGCAAGAGTCTCGAGTACGCGGTGCAGATGTTCGACAAAGCGATAGAGATCGATGCGGACTACGCGCTTGCCTACGCCGGCATCGCGGTCGCTGCTTCCCTACTTTACACTTACTTCGACAGACGCCCCGTCAACTCGATTCAGGCGGACATCGCCAGCCGGAAAGCTCTCGAGCTCGCGCCCGATCTGGCGGACGCGCATCTCGCCCGCGCGATCGCGCTGCGGGTTGGTGACCGCGCCGACGAAGCGGACCCGGAATTCGAGGCCGCAATCAAGCTCGATCCGAAGTTGTTCGACGCTTTTTACTTCTACGGGCGTGCCCGAAAGTATCAGGGCCGCTATGCCGAGGCCGTAAAGCTGCTCGAGCGTGCCTCGCAGCTACAGCCGGAGGATTTTCAGGCGCCCGCTTTTCTGGGCGGCTCCTACGCCGGAATGGGCATGCGAGCCGAAGCCACCGCGGCGCGGCGCCGCGCCGTCAAACTGATCGAGCAGCGCCTCGACCTCAACCCGGACGATGCGCGCGCCTACAACCTAGGCGCGACGACGCTCGCGAAGCTGGGCGACATTCCCCGCGCGCTCGAGTTCGCGGCCAAGTCGCTGTCCATCGAGCCCGACGATCCTTTGGTGCTCTACAACGTCGCGTGCCTCCATGCGCTGATCGACAAGCGCCAGGAAGCACTCGGCTACCTCGAGCGCGCAGTCACCAACGGCTTCGGTCACAGGGAATCGATGGCGAACGACCCAGATCTGGATTCGATTCGCAAGACCCCATGGTTTCAGGCGATAGCGCAGGCAATCGGGCCGAGCTAGGCGGTGATCGGCTCGACTCTGTCCGCCACTACGCCGATGGCAGGCAGGCTGAAGGAGAACGTGGTCCCGTGGTCCACTTCGCTTTCGAGCCAGCTTGTCCCCAACGGACAATATGAACGTTTTCTAGAGATGCGATCCAGACCCGCGACCCAGCGCGCGCCAGCACCAGGCTAGCACGAGCACCACCAAGGAAGAAGCGGTGAGGTAGGCCACCGCGATCGGATCGATATGTCGAAGCCACCCCGCCGAGTTGATGGAAAAGCCAATCCGGAACAAGAACAGTCCAATGAGGACTATCTCAGACAGAGCCAGTGCGCCGGAGAGCCAGCGGAGCTGACGTATGCCGATTCCTGTACGCAGAACTTCTTTGAGCCGACCGCTGAACCGCGCTCGCCTTCGTTGACGCCTGACGGCTTGCAGGCTGCCAGCGATTGTTCCGTACCCAGCCAGAAGATTCTCGGCTTCTGTCGGCGATAGCGTGGTACGCTCAAATTTTTCCGCAAGGATGCGCAGGGCATCGCGTCGCAGGCGATGGCCCGCTGTACTCACTGGAGCGGGAGCGGTCGCCGACCTATCGGAGGGCACCGTTATCGCGAAACGCGCTTCTGATCACTCCTAGCCCACGTTTGAAACCTGCCTTCGTCGTGCCCGGCGTATCTTCCACCATTGCCAGAAAACGACACCCGCGCTTCATGCCCTCATCGCGAACTTCAGCAAAGCGCGTGCGGAATTCCTCTTCCGTCATTCGCACTGCGACTTTCGGAGTCAGCCCGGCAATTGGCCGGTGCGCAACCACTGAAAGGTCGCCGGTTCCGACAAGCTTCACAGTGATTAGCCATGGTGGATCAGCCAGCGGCTCGCAATCCGGGGGATGGGGAGAGACAAAAAGCTGTGCCCTCGCCGTAGAGAGGCTGTCGAGCCGCCGCAAGGCAATCCCGCGTGCGACCGTCAGAGAGTCGAGTGTGCTCCGCAATGAATCACGAAGGCGCTCCACATCGGCGCGAGGCAACGCCCCCTGAAGCGCGGCCTCGCTCTTTCGACTCCGGCTCTGTTCGAAAACCGCGAGACAAAACACCATGAAAACCAGCGCGAGGAAAACCTCGATCAAGGTTGCGTTGATGATCTCGCCCGACGAGCGGCGACGCGTCCAGCCTGTCACTGAACGGCAACCATACGCTCACCCATTTGTGGCGGCGGTGAGCTGTTGCAGTCTCGCGAGCACGAGCGTCGTGATCTCCTCCAATGCCGCCGAAACATCCCGCGCAGCGGCAAGGGTGGTTGTAACCTGCGTCTGCAGCATCTCAACTTCGCCTTCGGTCAGCTTCCGTTGATTCGCCGTCGCATCGGACAGAGCATCGAGCTGCTGCGCGAACAGATCGAGCGCCGCGGTGAAGTCGCGCCCCGTCAGGTCGGAATGCGCAGATTGGGCACGTTCGAGGTCGGTTGCCACCTTCTCGAGCGCTGAAGAGACTGACTTTGTGTGCTGGTCCAATATTTCGACGGCATCGGAGAATTGAGACACGGAGGCGACAGTCGAGTCTGAAGCACCGCTCAAGGCACTCGATAGCTCGTTCGCCGAGCTGACGATCGAATCGTGTGACGCTGTAATATCGCGGCTTCTGGCCTGATACTGTTCGGTCATGACGCCAAGCGCGGCCGCCGCGTCCTTCACCGTCTCCTTCAAGGCTTGGGCGCCTCCGGAGATCACGGTGAGGTCGGCTACCGTCATGCGGAGAACATTCTCCAGCGTGGCAAACTGGGGAACGAGCTTCGCCTCCGTCGTTTGAACCTGGGTTGTCAGAATCCGATCCATCGAAGCAGTAAACTCACTCAGTCGATCGACATATCGCCGCGCTTCGGCGGTAAGTCGCTGGTTTACTTCTTCGATGGTCTCCGATGGAAGACGGTAGAAAGTCTGCAGCGCCGTCCGGCCAACAACCCCGAACAGGGTCGTAATGAGAGCCAGACCGAATAGCCGGAAGAGTCTTTCAGCATCCGGCTTCGCGTTTGGGTTGAACGGATCCAGCGAGGCAAGGAGGGCGCCGACGCTCAGCGTGAATCCCAGGTAATAGACGCTGTCGGCGAACTCGAACATGGTTCCAGTTTGCTCAGCCTTGGCGTGTCCCACCAGTCCGTAGGCGAGCATCACAATCCACGGGATGAACCACAGCCTGTGATTGGGATCGGCGAAAAGTGGAAACGTGCCGGCTGCCCAGGCAACCAGGTAGAGCCAGCCAAAATAATGCGCGCCCGGAGCAGCCCCCGAACGGTCGATCGCAGCTTGCCTCGCCGAAATACGCTGGGACCGGATCTTCTCGCGTGTCTGCTGCCGCTGGTCCGTCGAATCCTGCGTGGCACCGCTCAGATCTCCCAGATCGAGAACTGGTTGCTCTGAAGTCACGGAAAATGGCTTGCCGGACATGTACGGAAGTATTGCTCGAGGTCGCCCGCATCGAAGCCAAGAATCGACTGCACTTTGACGCGCGTTGCTCCCCAACTGCGCAATTGAGCGCTCCACTCCTGCTCACGAAGGGTCAGCGAATCAGGTCGGGCAACCGCCGAGGGAGTGACCATCGAGAACGCGGCAACGCAGATACCCCTGAGATCCGGAATAGCGCCTACCTGGCCACGCTCGAGGGCCTCTTCGAGGTCCGTTATCAGAACAATTCCCCGAACGATTTGTCGCTGACCATGGAGCGTCAACGCGGCAAACGCGAGTGCGCCCCTGATGTCAGTTTGTTTTTCAGATGCGTGCGCACGGAGTGCCGCATCGCACGCCCGGATGCGTGCATTTGGAATGGTGGTGTCACGTCGCGCGAACGATGCTGGCGGCTCGAGCCGCACATCACAGAGTGGCTCCTGCATCAGGCTTGCCGCTCCGATCGTGCCAACCCTGTGTCGCTGCGGCATCAGCAGCTCGTTTTGTCTCAACGCGATGATGCTTGGCACCAATGTCCGGGCTGCTCTTTCGAATGGATCGTCTACGCCCCCGGGGTGCGTCGAGGTGGACACATCGAACAAGTAAACGAACTCGGCCTTTACCGGCTCTGTCCGATCGTCTGCCCGTCCCGCGCTGGAGTCCACCGGGGATACGACCTTCGTCTGTGCCGTTGAGGAGGGTGTGGTGTCATGCCGGGCAGGGCCAACCACCGGTCTCAGCCCATCCCTGGGCCGGACTATCAAAGCGACGGCTACAATCAGGCCCGCGGCAACGAGCAGCGGGAGCTTGACGGATCCACTCATGGGCGAGGTGTCGCCAGGCGCTCGCCACCGCGGCGGGCGCGCGAGCGAATCGAACGGAGAACATCGCCGGGAACAGCCACAAGTCTCAGTGCGAATTCAATGACAACACCGAGAGCGCCAAGTATGTACGCAACCGCTACCAGAATGATTGCAAAGATTTCAACGATTGCCAGCCAGAGAAGAAGCGAGACGTGTGTCAGCGCAACAAGTCCGGAGTCGAGAAAACCACCGAGGCCGACTAAGACCGCTCCCTGAGTGAACCCAAGAATCTGGTTGAGGAGCGAAACCCGTCCCAGCACCCCGACATAGTCCGCAAGGACAGCAAGCAACAAACAGATTGCCGCGGCTCCGACTGCTACAGTCAACCCGAATAGGCGGCGGCCCCTGGGTTCCAGCAGGGTCTGCTCGACCACTGATCCGTAACGGAGGCGGGTGAGTGCATTGCGAACCGCAAATCCGAGCGCGATTGCCGCCGCTGGTACGAACAGTCCGGCCGCCCATGCGAGCACGGTAGGCACCGCAGTGTTGAGCCCTCCGAGCCAGATCACGACTTCGAGCATTGTCAGCCACGCAACTATGACAAGGACAGCCAGGAGAACAAGATTGATCGCGATGTCACCAACGACCTGGGTCCGGTCGCGGATGGGCGGTTGAGAATTGACCCAACCCTCTGTTGCAGGAATGCCCGCCGCTCCGGAAGAACCGGTTGAGGCGAGCACTCTGATTGTTCCAGCGTAGAGGGCTTGCGGCGCCCCGGGATACGGTTGATCCAGTTGCAACGCTTCCTGGAATGACTGTGCAACGGCTACAGGAAGTGCCTTTGACATTTCAGAGATTGCCTGAAGACTCTCGCGCACGCGCTGAACATTGTTGATGATCGTCTCCTCGCGTTTCTCGACCGCTCGAAGCAGGCGCCGTTCTACCGCGGCACGTTTGCGCTCGGCGAACGTCTCCGCGAGCGCGTGACCAATGGCGGAAAGTATGATCGTGAGTGCCAGCCCGAAGGTCGCGAAGAAGTATCGGACCAACGGATACATCGGGCCGTCGGGTGACATTTTGAGCTGTGCCGGAATATCAAGACGATCGGACAGCACCGCGTACGCTACCAGCTCGAGAATCGACAGGAATGCCAGAGCACCCCACGCCCCTACGTAATAAAACTTGTGCGCCCCGGTGCGAGGACGTGGGGGAAGGTCTTCCGTTTCGTCCTGCGTCTCCGGCCCAAACCAGTAGATGAACACGCCCGTAGCCAGCTCGGCGAGGAAGAGCAGCGCTGCGATGACGTGCCCGATCTGAAGCGATGGGAAAAGGGTCGGTACGGGGGCACGCGTGCCGAGAAACTCCCGGAAGAAAACGTTGAGCAGTGCTGCGTTGGTTAGACCCAGCGCAACCGAAATGAAGATCAGCCAGATGATCTTCAGGAAACTGCCGGACGCCAATGCGCGAGTGATCCTTTCTCGATCCTGCCCGACCGGCATTTTGGGAGCGACTGCCCTGCTCAACAGCTGGACGTGTTCGCTCAGTCGGTCGTCGAGACCTTGCAAAGCGGCTACTTGATCGTTGCCCAGGGTCCGAGCCGCATTGTCGATGCGCTTGAGACCCGCCAGAACGGGCTCGCGCGGTTCGTTCTGCCTCGCCACCCAGAAGCTCGTCCACAGAGGAGCGACCACACTCTTCGCCCAGGCAGTCACACGAGTCCGACCGGCCTCGAGGCTCGCGCGCCCATCCCGGAGCACCGCGATCAATGCCGGTGCGACAAATGAGACGACCAACGCGACAGCGATGACCGCCAGTACCCACAACGCCCACTGGAAGGCGGGCGAGTTCCACAGCTGCATCACCTTTCCTCCCGGGCGAAGCCAAGCCAGGCAGCCCGTGCAAGATGGCGAAAGTATCTAGTCATCGCTTATCGGGGAACCTTCGGGTGCAGAACGAGAACGGCGTGATTCGACTCCTACCCCGCCATTAGCCCGGCGAGCCGCTCGAGCACCGGTACCAGATCGACTTTTGTCTCGAGGACAGGTAACACCGGATCGGTGCGCAGCTTGTCGATGCGGTCGAGCGCTGTCCTGATGGTGAACGCCTTCGGGTCCAGCGAATCGTCCACTTCATCCCAGACGAGCGGCATCGACACCGTGGCGCCCGGCAAAGGACGAACGCTGAATGGCGCTACGATCGTCTGGCCGTGCCGGTTCTGCAGATAGTCGAGGTAGACTTTGTCGCCGCGCTTCGTCACGTGCCGGGTGATGGTCGCGATGTCGTTCAGCTCGCGGAGGACGACGCGGGCAAGCAGCTCGCCGAGCATTCGGGATTGCTCGTAGGTGCACTGGCGTCCGAGCGGCAGGAGAACGTGGAGTCCGGTCTTGCCGGTAGTCTTCACGTAGTTCGGAAGGCCGACCGATTCACACACGCGGTGAAGAACCTGCCCGCACCGAATCACGTCGGAGAACGGCGCTTCCTTTGGGTCGAGATCGATGACGCACCAGTCCGCCAGCTCGAGTGATGGTTCGCGACTGGCCCAGATGTGCAGCGGGATCGACCCCATGTTGGCGAGATACAACAACGCTTCGTCGCAATCGCAAATGAAGTAGCGGATCTCGCGCTGGGTCTCTTCGCTCCATATCGGTACCGTACGCATCCACTCCGGCGCGAACACCGGCGCATCCTTCTGGTAGAAGGATTTCCCATCGATCCCGTCGGGGAATCGGGTGAGCACCACCGGCCGATTCGCGAGGTATGGCAGCAGCCACTTCGACACAGCCCGGTAGTAGTCGATGAGGTCGCCCTTGGTGTATTTCTCGGCCGGCCAGTAGACCTTCTTCAGGTTGGTGAAGGCGATGGTTTTTTGAACGGGCGCCTTTGCTGGCGGCGCCGGTGGCTCGTGGGACGGATCGCCATTGCCGTTGGTTCCAGTCGGCTGCGTTTCCGATGCCTCGCTCGGCTCCGGCGAGCTCCAGTTCTGCCGTTCGCATTCGTGCGCTTTCTTGTCTGTTCTCAGGTGCTTGAAGGTCGCGTGGCGCAGTAGTCCGTCGGGCGTGACTTCCCGGTACCGCACCTCGCAAACGTGCACGGCCTCTGTCCAGATCGTGGTGCTCGTCTCTGGAATCTGTTCGCTCTTGAGTGGCTCGCTGCCCGGTCCATACACGGGTCCCGCACACAACGGATCCTTGCGCACGATCGGATCGAGTAGTGCGTGCAGCTCGTTCAGATCATCAGCATCGAATCCGGTTCCGACTCGTCCGGCGTAGACCAGCGTTCCATTCACCCAATCAGCGAGCTGCAACGCCCCGAAATGCGCGCGACTCCCGTTCGGCTTCGTGAATCCGACGATGACGAAGTCGCCCGTCTTCTCCGCCTTGATCTTGAGCCAATTCGGCGACCGGCCCTTCCTGTAGGGACAGTCGGCCTTCTTGGCGACGATCCCTTCCAGCCCCATCGCCGTCACCTGCTCGAGGAAGGCCTCACCCTCGCGCTCGATGTGATCGAGATACCGCAAAGCACCGAGCGCGGGCACCACTTCCTTGAGGAGCTCCTTGCGCCTAAGAAGTGGGAGTGGACGCACGTCGAAGTCCTCAAATGCCAGAAGATCGAACGCGTAGAAAGTCGCCGGCAACTCTACTGCAGCACGACGAATGTCCAGTGGCGACGAGAGTCGCCCGCGCTGCTGCAGTCGCGAGAAGCTCGGAAGTCCGTTCGCGTCGCACACAACGACCTCTCCGTCGATGATGCACTCGTCGAACGGCAGCGCCTTGACGGCGCGCGCGATCTCCGGAAATACGTTCGTGTAGTCGTTGCCGTTTCGGGTGAGAAGCAGGGCCTCGCCCTTGGTCTTGCTCGCGATCAGTCGATAGCCATCGAGCTTGAGCTCGAACAGCCAGTCGTCGCGGGTGAAAGCCTTCTCCGCGATCTCGCAGTGCATCGCCTCGACCGATCTGGGTTCGACGCGCACCCGCACAGCTTTCTCTTCCTGCCGGAGCGCCTTCAGGATCTCGTCGCCCGGGCCCTCGCCCGACTTTACCTCGTCGACTGTGAGACCGGAGAGAACAGACTCGTCTGCGAAAGCGTCTGGAGCTCCGGGCGAGCTCATCCACGCGTCGCGCTCTTTGATGAGCAGCCAATCCCTTTCCGATTTCTTGATCTTCACCAGCGTCCACTTTCCGTGGAGCTTGTAGCCCCTCAGCTCGAAGAGGAGCTTCCCTTTTTCCAGCCCTTCACGGCACGGCTCGAGCGGCACCCACTCGCCGCGGTCCCACACGATCACGCCACCGGCGCCGTAGTTTCCGGCCGGGATCACGCCCTCGAAATCGCCGTACTCGATCGGATGATCTTCGACTTTGACGGCAAGCCGCTTCTCGGCCTGGTCGTACGACGGTCCCTTCGGAACCGCCCATGAGCGGAGAACGCCGTCCATCTCCAGGCGCAGGTCGAAGTGGAGATTGCGCGCGGCGTGCTTGTGGACCACGAAGAGATTGCCGGGAACCGTCGAGACCGGGCCGAACGGCTCAGGCGTCCGATCGGGAGACCTCTTGGCGCGGTAGCTACTGAGGCTATCGCCCGGTGACGCGGAGTTGGCTGTTGCGTCCTTCGTGGACATACGTAAGAATACGGTAGAGAGAGTTTTCCACGCAAGAAATATTTGTGACCCCGCGCAAAGCCTGAGTCTACGGGGCCGCCGAACCTTTTCTTCTCCACCTCATGCCAGCTCGCTCAATTGGGACAGCCACGATCTCCTTCGGCCTGGTCTCCGTCCCCGTCAACATCTACTCGTCTTCAGAGTCGAAGACGAGCGTGTCGTTCAACATGCTACACAAGAAGTGCGGCAGCCGGCTCAAGCAGCAGTACACCTGCCCCAAGGACAACGAAGTCGTCACCCGTGACGAGACGGTCAAGGGATACGAGTTCGCGAAGGACCAGTACGTCATCCTCACGGCAGAGGAGCTGAAGGCGCTCGAGGAAAAGGCGACGAGCACGATCGACGTGGTCGAGTTCGTTCCGCTCTCAGGTGTCGACCGGGAGTACCTAGAGAAGGTCTATTACCTCGGCCCCGACAAGGGGGGCGACCGCGCTTATCGTCTGCTCGCCGCGGCGCTCAAGGAGACCGGCCGCGCTGCCCTCGGCCAATACGCCGCTCGCGGCCAACAGCATTTGGTGCTGCTTCGCCCGCTCAATGGCGTGCTGGTGATGGAGCAGCTCCACTACGCCGACGAGCTCCGGCCGACAACTGAGGTCACGATTCCGCCCGGCGAGGTGAAGGACGCCGAGCTCAAGCTCGCCAAGCAGCTGATCGATCAGACCTCGAACGAGTCGTTCGAGCCGAGCAAGTACAAGGACACCGTGCGCGAGCGGATGCTGGAGACCATCCAGAGAAAGGTGGAGGGACAGGATATCACCTCTGAGGTAACGCCTGGCACTGACACCAAGATGCTTGACCTGATGGAAGCGCTGAAGGCGAGCCTCGCCAAGGATAAACCGAAGAAGGCAGAGTCGAAGCGCATGGTGTCGTGAAGCTCCTCGCCGGGACGAGCGGCTACGCGTTCAAGGAGTGGAAGGGCGCGTTCTACCCGAAGGAGCTGAAGGACGACGGAATGCTTGGGTTCTACGCCAGCAGATTTCCGGCGGTCGAGATCAACAACACGTTCTATCGTTTGCCGAAGGAGAACGTGCTGCGCGAATGGGCAGCACAGGTGCCGGAGACCTTCACCTTCGCGGTCAAGGCGAGCCAGCGCATCACCCACCACGCGCGGCTGAAGGAGGAAGCGGCCGACACCGTCGACTTCCTGCTCAAAAACACAGCGACTCTTGGCAGGCGGCTGGGGCCGATTCTCTTTCAGCTCCCACCCAATCTGAAAAAGGATGCGAACCGCTTTCGCGGATTCCTCGGCCTCCTCCCCTCAGATCGCCGCTACGTATTCGAGTTCCGGCACGAGAGCTGGTTCGAGGACGATATCTACGACGCGATGCGTGAGCGTGACATCGCGATGTGCATCAGCGAGCAGGACGAGTTCAAGTGCCCAGTAGTCTGCACAGCGTCGTGGGGCTACTTGAGGCTCCACAAGCTGGACTACGACACCGTTGCGCTGGCCGAGTGGGCTAAATGCGTCACCGGCCAGGCGTGGAAGGAAGCTTACGTTTTCTTCAAGCACGACGAGGGCGAAGGATCGGGGCCTCCTGCGGTCGCTACTTTTGTAACTGCCTGTGGTTCAATAGCTACCGAGACGGAACAGCTTTAGACGGATGCTTCGGATTTTGGCGGATGCGTCGGATTGGCGCTCTTGCCGCGACATATGATACGGTAGAAGTGTGGCTCGGGGCCGAAGTGTAGGAGGAGTCCGACTCTTAGGTTCGTTGCGTGCAAGTAGTTGTAGAGTTGACGGCCAGCGCTTTGGTGTAACTCTCTAGTTGCTTTCGTCTCAACGACAATCTTTGCGTCTACGATCAAATCGAGGCGTTGTACTCCCAGCTCGCTCCCCTTGTACATGACACGCACCAAAACTTCGCGCGCCACTGTGTGCCCCCGGCTGCGAAGCTCTTGCTCCAGGGCCTTCGCGTAAAGGTGCTCTACGAATCCATACCCGAGGGTGTTGTAAACCTCGAAGAAGGCACCGATGACGGAGTGGGTGAGTCGTTCCTCAACTAACTCGCCATGCCGCATCCAGGAAGAATTCCTCTACGGTGCTCACACAAAATCATCCAACTCCCGCCACCGGATCTATTTCTAATCGGGAACGATCCGAAGCATCCGTCACAATCCGAAGCATCCGTATCAGGTTTTTTGTCTCGACCGCGACTCCCGAAAGGTTCACCGGGCCGCCAGTTGCTCCTCCGGAAAAGTCTCGACTACGCGCCGCTCCAGCGACCCTACTTCGCGCTCGGCCTCGCGAAGCGCCGTCAGACCAGTATCCAGCTTCTTCCG
>JALYKQ010000048.1 GCA_030774675.1 Gemmatimonadota bacterium
GCCATGGTCGCGGTTCGCGAGCGCGAGGATATCGGGCAGTTTGTCAACGAAACCTCTGCACGGGCGACGTTGGCGCCGCCGGTTGGCGCGGGCGGCCTGCCTGATATGACGTAATGCGAGGAATTCGAGCGATCAGCAACGGCTAGTCCGTTTGATCGGAGGATCCGGGCCGGCCGTTGCAAGCCAAGCTAAGCTGCCTGCTCCGCGTGAGGTCGATAGTTGGACTCTACCCAGGCATGAATCAGAATTCATTCGCGGCGGTTACTGATGCATCCGCAAGCGGGTTGGGGGTGGAATCCTGTGATTCGTGTCCTTCCGGGACGGGGTGGGTGAAACGGAAATTGCTGTCGATTGAGCTGTCGATTGAAACCGCCATTATCCGGCATCGTGAAGGATAAACAACGGCAGATCACGCTGTCCGTCAACGATTTACAGATTTCTTGCCGGACTTCTTACTCCCCTTCGGTCGCCTGATAAGCGTGAGGTCGGTAGTTCAACTCTACCCAGGCCCATGAATCAGAACTCATTGCCCCGCTTATGGATACGTCCGTAAGCGGGGTTTCTGCATCTCGAGCGAAACGAGCTTGCTGTCGATTCCTACTGTCGATTGGGTTACGGAGAGCTTGCGGACTCACCCCTTACGCCCCATGGGCGTGAGGCACTTGGTCGGAGCTCCCCGCGAGCACTGCTTCCAGATCACCACTGTCTTTCCAGAGCGCATCTGCCCAGAAGCCCCGAAGGCCTTCGCGGATAATGTGGTGGAAGTCGAGGGCTATTGATCGATTCACGCGCAGAGCCGGTACATCGGGAATTTGACCGTAAGATTCGGATAGATTCAGCGGGTGGTTCGCAATAGACTTGTAACATGCAGCTGATTAGTGATCTAATATCCACCCGCGACGAAACGCTTCGCTACTTCAGCCTCGACGACGACGATCTGGCCCGGGCCTACGCGCCCGGCAAATGGTCGGTCCGGTACATCCTCCAGCACCTGACGGACAGCGAAACCGTCCTGTACGATCGCATCCGCCGGGTGCTGAGCGAGCCTCGTCAGGTGATTTGGTGGTACGATGAGGACGCCTGGTCCAAGGCGCTGAACTACTCAGAGCGTCCCCTCGAGATGGCACGCGGGATCTACGAGACGGTGAGAGCGGCAATGATCTATTACGCGCGTCTGCACCACGAGAAGGACGGCCACCTCGATTTCGTCCACAGTAAGACGGGAGTCCGGACGCTCAAAGACGAATTCGACAAGACTGCCTCACACAATGAACATCACCTGAGCCAGGTCAGAAGGGCGCTGAATTTGACTGGGCGATGATGGGAGTCGGGGCGTCTTTATCCGCAGTGTGAGCGTCCCGACATGGAACGTGTTCGCGTTCAGCCGGCTGGCTCACCGCGGCCACCCCGTTTGCGGCAAACCCGGCGTGATCTTCAACGCGTTCTTGTAATACACCTTTTTCAGCACTTCATCCGGAAGCCCGATACCGTACAGCTTCCAGAACGCGTGATAGCCGCGGTAGTAGTCGAAGTAGTCGTCGTTCGTCTCGAACACACGCCAGTAGTACGGATACTCCTCCGGCTGGTATGAGTCCTTGCCGAAAAGAATTCGGTCCTGGAAGTTGACGAAGAAATCGTGTGCTGCACGCGGCTGGCGCCCGATGTCGTAGAGTACCGCTCCCACGTCCACGTACACATTCGGCATCTCCGTCAGCATCTTGCCAAGACGGCCCAGATCGTTGGCGTGCCAGCCCATGTGCGCGGCGACGAAGGTCGTCTTCGGATTCCGGCGGAACAGATTGTCGCGCTCCTTCATCAGCTCGTCGAAGTTCGGATGCTGCGCGGGAGACACGCGACGCCCCGGGAAGAGCGACAGCTCGAGCCAACGCTCATTGGTGTAGTCCACCGGCTGGTAGAACTCCTGCGGATCTCCCGTGTGGATGAACACCGGGAGCTTGAGACGCGCGGCTGCTTGCCAAATGGGCTCGAGGTCGGGGTCGTCGAGCGCGAGGCGTGAGCCGTCCGCCTTCCGGATAGTCTGGCCAAAGCCCTTCCCGATCTCGCCAATGCCCACCGCTCCAGCGGCAACGTCGGCCTCGAGCTGCGCCACCGCGCGCGCCGCCCATCCCGGGCCCACGTTCTGAAAGTTGATCCCGGTCAACGCGCGGACGCGGTCCTTCATCGACGGCGACGCCTTGATCGTCGCGACCATGTTCTTGAGCGCGTCGCCCGAGACATTGTTCGCCACGATCATCATTCGGACGTTGAGAGCGTCGAGATCCGCACCCATGCGCGCGAGCGACTCGACTGAGCCCAGCATCCCCTGCGGATGCCCGTGAAAATCGATCGCCGGGTAGCGGGCCTTCTTCACCAGGTGTTCGGGCGCGACCAGCGTGGATCGCGGCCGATAGTCTAGTATGCTGGGCGCAGCCTCCTCTGGTCCCATGCAGCTGCGAGGTCGAATCTCCGTCGTGCCCGGTGGACAGGACTCGCCTGGCTTGATCGACATCGCGCGTTCAATACCTGGTTGCGCGGAAAGAGCGCGCCCAACGAATGCCGCGCCAAAGGGCGCAAGAAGGAGGGCGCGAAAGGCGTAGATGTAGATGGACATGACCTAACTTTAACGCCGGGGCATCACCACGCTACTCGGCTCCCCGCCGGCGGTTACTGGTGCAGCAGCGTACCCGTCCTAACACCATGATCGAGCCGCTCGCCCCAACAAGACCTACCCGCTTCATGAACTTCACCGTCGCCAGCGCGATCGTCGTCGTTGCCGCGGCTGGTTCGATCATCGCTCTGACGACCTGGAGAACAGGCGCCGTGCATGTGGGCAGCAGCATATTGCCCCAAGCTCGCTACTTCTTGCCATATCTGCTGGCTATCGCCCTCTTCTCAACCGGGTTCAGGGTACTCGGCGATATCGGCGCAGTTTTGCTCGGTAGCTTCGCGGGATTTTACGCCGCGGCGATCACCCTGGTTTCAGGATCCCCCGAGGCAGCGCTCGTGTGCGCGTTGCAGATCATCATGGCCCTGAGTGCGCTCACCGACTTGTGGGCCAGCCGCAAGCTGGATTTTCAGCCGGTCCCGCTCGTCGATCGCGTACTTGGTCTCGGCCTACCACTAGGCATTTTCCTCCTCAGTTACGGACTCGCTAGCGCCGATTTCCGAGCCAAGGAGAAGCGGCAAATCAGCGAAGACTGGTCCAAGCGAGTGGAAGCGCAGTCCAGCGCATTGGCCTGGTCGCGGGATTCGAGGATCTTTGATCTGCTCCGGCTGGCGCAGTGCATTGAGAAGTTCAGGGGCGACAGCGTCGGCGGACCTGCACCCGCCTCGCTGCGACAACTCTATCGTTGGTCAGTCGACAGCGCGAGCCACTCGGCACATTGCGCTTCGCACCTGTTCATGCGGAAGCATTGGATCATAGGAGTGGATTCCGCCAACCAACCCGCGCTCGACACCCTTCCGCGACCCGAGATCGAAGACCGCCACCATCTCGTCTACTACGAGCCTCCGAGCCGCAGGCGCGTAGATCGATTCCAGCGCGCTCGGTTCACTCTTGGCATCGAAGCCGTGTGGGACTCCGTCGAATTCCCCAACGCGGTGCACCAACCGGGAACCCGCAATTTTCTCCTGGATACGGCGGGCAACATTCACGTGACGACCGAACATAGACGTGCAACCACCGCCGATCCGCTCGCTCGCCCGTGCGATTCCCGCGAATCTCCAGGTCACGAAGACTGTGCCCCGCCCTACCAATCGAGGGAGCGTTGGGGCCTCATCACTGAACTTCCACGGCTGACGTTGCTCGGCAACGACGAAGTGGCGCGCACCGACTCGGCGTCGGTCACCATCTGGTTTCAGCCAGTCAACGCGCTCGACAGTATCGCGTCGATTGTCATCGAATGGAGCGATGGTCGCCGGCCAACGCGCATCCAGCCGCCCGTCTCAGAGTCAATCGGTAAGGGCCCAAAGCCGCTCATGCAATTCCGCGTGAGTCACCTCTATTCGGACTGGGGTCAGAAAAAAGTGCACGTAACACTCACAACGCGGTCGGGCGCTCGCTACGAGGCTGACCGCCCAATATTCATCGACGAATGACGGAGGCAGCTTGCTCCTAGCAGTTCGCCCGTTGTTCTCGCCGACTTCTTTCCAGTTCCGTGAAAACGGCAAGGTCGTCGGCGAAATGGAGAGATCCCGGTGGCGCGAGACGGCGGAGCTCGATTACGACGACGGGCGCTACAGCTTTTACCGCGACCAGGTCACGGCGGTGATTACGTTATCGAACGTCGCGCAAAGATCGACCTTCCGCCGGACTGGACTCTGCTCGACCGTGCTTTTCCTTTTGGCTCTGCTCGTTGATGTGGAGGCGGCAACGGGATTGGATGATCCAGATTACCTAGACGAAACGGATCGGTCCTGCCTCACCAGTCGGGACGCAGTATGTCTTGAAGCGTGTCGGGCGTGATGCTTTTCAGGCCGGTGCCATCGAGATTGATCATGTTCAAGTGAAACTTCCAATCAGGCTGCGCGACCTGGTAGCGAACGAAGACCAGTTGCCTGCCGTCTGGTGACCACGCCGGCGACTTATCGTTGATCGTCCCCGACTTTTTTGCTTGATCGCGAACAGCTCCTTCGCCGCCGCCCATTCGACAGTGCCAAGTATTCTCGTAGCCGATCTGGCGTGCTCAAGGCCATGGATTGCAACTTCACAGGCTGTCCGACGCGGTTTGAGCAGCCCCGCGGCTAAAGAGGCAATGTGATAGGAAACCGACATTGCGGTGACATGAAACCGGCATTGCGCGGCTGAGCTTTCCCCGCGGTGTTGGCATCGGAGGAACCTATGCCGGGTGAGCCGTGGGATCCAGTCGAGCGCGACCGACGATACGCGAGCTGCAAGCGCGCCGGCCTGCGCCGACTTATCTCTGAAGGCGATTCCTGGTTCGACTACCCGCCCCACCCAAACATCATCGACTTCCTCGACGGCGAGGGAATCTGGGGCATCAAGCGCTTCGAGAAATCCGGGGATACGCTGGAGAACATCGCGGGCGAAGCAAACCTCGCCCGGATCGCCGGCACCGCCCAGAGGGAAAAGTCGGAAGCGATTCTTCTGAGCGGCGGTGGAAACGATCTCTTCACCGACATCCCGGAGAAGCCGAAGCTACGCTGGATCTGGCGCGCACTCAACCCGTACGACACCTCGAAGAGTGCCGCTGAGCACATCAACCAGCTCGCCTGGGATGAAAAGAAGACCGAGCTTAGGCGCGGGTTCGTCCGCGTCATCGGCGCATTCACCGATTACGCACCGATCATCATCCACGGATACGACTATCTGACCGCCTCCGGCGAGAAAGCGAAGTACGACGGGTTTCGTCCGTCGGGGCCGTGGATTCTGCCTTCGATGGTGGATCGCGGCATCAAGGATGTTAACCTGCAGAACGCGATTCTCCGGGTGATGATCGACGATGTCAACCAGATCCTCGCGGCTCTGGAGAACACCTATCCGGACTCCGTCATCTATGTCGATCTGCGCGGTACGTTGCGTCCCGGTATCGACTGGATGAACGAGATCCACCCCAGTGAAGATGGGTTCCATAAAGTCGAGGCTCGCTTTCTTGACGCGCTGATCAATCGGCTCCCCGCGGTTCAGCAGCGGAGGAACGCGTTGCCATGAGAATTCGACTGGCGGGATGCCTCCTGGGTTTTGCAGCGCTCTGCTCCGCACACCAGGCCTCGGCGCAAAAGCGAGTGCCCGACGATTCACTCGGCGTCATGGCGAACGTTCAATCGAGACTCTTGTGGCGCGACATCAGCCTCGCCGACGCGCCCGGCCTTCATTCTGGAATCGCCATCCCTCTGACCGGCCTGCATCTACCACTTCAGCTGGAGCTCGACGGATGGACCGCTCTCGCGGACAGGCCTCTCGCGGGGTTGGGGGATCAGTACTCCGCCGCTCTGCATTACCAGTGGATTCTCGCTGACCGGCCCCACCCCAAATCTTTCGTCCTCGGTTACACCGAGTACTGGAATCCGAACCTGCGCGGTTTCGCTGCACCACGCACACGCAACACCCGAGAGCTCTCCGCCAGTGGACTGTTCGACATCGGGATTCCGCAACAGGGAATTCGTACCGTGCATTTGCGGCTTGATGCAGCCCGCGACGTCGCACGCGAAAACGCGACCTGGGTACAGGGCGCGGCCAGTGCGTCGATTGGAACCACCGTTCAATGCACCGACACCTTCTACTCCCTGAGCGCGATTCTGAGAGCCGCCGTGAGCGCGAGTGATTTCCGGGGACCACTAATGCCCGGGCCGCGTCCAGCCTTCGGATTTCACAGCAGCGATTTCGGGCTCGATTTTCAGATTCGTGGACAGCTCCCCATCGTCAGTGTCGATGCTACGACTACGTTCCAATTCGGGACAAGCATCCGGGCTGACCGGCTCGGGCCCAACGTGGGTTGGGTTGGGCTTCAACTGTCATTGCTGTTTCTCTGATCGACTGAGGAGTGACGATGCAGGATTACGCCCAGCTCAATGTGCGGATCGACCAGGCACAGCCTGAGCCCGCCGCGCCTCCGCCGCCTGACGTCGCACCCAAGATCCAGCAGCGGATCGCAGTCCTCATCTGTCATGGGATGGGGCAACAGGTCCAGTTCGAGACGCTCGATACGGTTGTCCGCGAGGTGCGCGAAACCGCGCTGCGCTGCGGGACGCTCGTCTCCGAACAGGAGGGTGTCGGCGTATCGATCCACCCTGCCGAGGATGGCCGTTTCATCGCCCGTGCGGAGCTGAATCTCGAGTGCAACGACCAGAATGCGTCGCGTCGGGTAGTCCACTTCTACGAGGCGTACTGGGCGCCACTCACGGAAGGCCGAGTGAACATGCGCGAAGCGCTGAAGTTCCTGGTTGACGCGGGCGTTCGTGGACTGAACTTCGCCTTCGAGGACGGCGTGTTCGACCGCTGGATGTTCGGAGGCCGACAGGAATTTCAGATTCCGGCGAGGCGAGTTCTCCAGCTCGGTCTCGGACTGTGGATGATCCTGCTCATCGCCGCCGCAGTATTGGCGACGGCACTGCTTCCGTTGATGAAGCTGCTGGATTTCTTCCGGGTCGGTCAGACGGATCCGCAGATCGCTGTCACCGCTGCGGTGGCCTTCTCGATCGGCATTTTTCTCGGACTGTTTGCCCTCGGAGCCGTCGTGATCGCGTGGCTCCTCGGCGCCGGCGCCGACGTCAAGAGACCCAAAGCGGCGATCGATGCTCCAATCGGGATACTGGCGTCGCCGCTATCGCACCGGATAGGGATGGCGCTCGTGCTCATCGGATTTATTCTGGTGTCCGGAGGCTTGACCGTATGGGTAGGAATCAAGCTGTACCGGAATTGGATCCTGCCGGCAGTGACTGACCCAGCCGCACACATGGTGGGAGTCATCGCTGCGATTCTTCTCTTTGTCGCACAAGTCGTTCTGTTCCGCCGCTTCGTCAGGAACTTCCTGGTCGAATTTGCCGGCGACGTGGCAGCGTACGTTGCGCCTTACAAGGTCAGCACCTTCGAGGAGATCAGGCACGCCATCCAGGATCGGGGCCGACGGGTTGCACGATTCATCTATTCGGCGCGTGATCCGCAATCGGGCTCGCCCATGTACGACGAGGTGTTCGTCGTCGGTCACTCGCTCGGATCCGTTCTGGCGTACGATACGCTCAACGATGCGATCAATCGTGACACCCATGAAAACGGATGGGCCATGGGCTCCGCATCAGACGCCTATCGCGTACTCGACCGGACGAAGCTGCTTCTCACCTTTGGCTCGCCGCTCGACAAAACCGCGTTCGTGTTCCGGACGCAGAAGACGGAGCGCGAGATAGACGTGAGAGAAGCGCTGGCCGGCGCGCAACAGCCGCTCATTCAGAGCTACTCGATGCGTCGTGCGCGCTGGATCAATCTCTGGTCTCCATCGGATTGGATCAGCGGGTCTATCGGATACTACGACTCTCCTCAGCCGCTGCCGGGCCAGGCGGTTTGTAACATCGAGAATCCCGGCAGCAAACGTCCCGACCGAGCGCATACCCGCTACTGGTCAGAGCCGCTTTTCAGGGGAGTCCTACACACGGCCCTGACTGGGGTGTGCCCCGACGACGTTCCCGAACCGCAGAGAAGCCAGGTGATCAGTGCGTTCGCTTGAAGTGGCCGGTACGGAACCGCTCCAAAATCGTCTAGAGTGATGCGCTTCTTATCAAGCGTGCCGTTGGTCGGCGCGGTGTGTTGCATCTCGTGCGCTCCCGCTGAAGTGCCGCGCCCTGCGATCCCTCAGGAGCAGAAGATCTCGGCACCTCCGGTCGCCGATACTTCAAAAAGCTCAGGAGTCGCGTCCACTCCTGCGGGCGAAATCGAATCCGGATCCGGAGATTCCGCTCGGCTGAATACCCTCCGCGACTCGCTCAGCGTAGTGGGTAATCCGGAGCCCAAGGTGCCGATGGTCTTTACCGACGCGTGCCCGGGTGAGGTCTGCACCTTTGGCGCCTGGATCGCGTGTAGATCGATTCCCATACTGTCAGAACCCCGGCGTGATGCCCCGGTCGCTTTCACATTGCATCGCAGCGATACGCTGGTCACGATGACGGGCAATCTCATTGTGGAGCGGGCGGGGAAAGTCATCTTTCGCGACACGGTGCGCGTCAGAGGAGAAGGCCAGCGGTACGTCTTCACCCCGGCGGACACGCTCTATCCGCTCTCGTACGACGGAGAAGGCGAGGGCAGGTGGTTCTTTCACGGGCGGATCAGGAGCGCCGACTGGTTCCTTCAGGAATGGAAGGACGCCGACCACAATCCGAACGTCGTAATCGCTCGTGAGCTGCTAACCCGATGGTGGGTGAAGACAACCAATGCCGCCGGGAAGGAAGGCTGGTTCGAGTTTCAACCTGGAATTGCGGTCGACACCGAAGATCATTACGGGAACAGCTGCCCCTCGCAGTAACGCCCCGCGGGCCCAACTCTTTCTTCGGCGCCTCACGCTGGCGCGTTCAAGTCAACGACGCCGCAGCGCCTCCGCGATCGCTTTCTCGGCGAGGGGCGCCATCACCCGATAACCCGCTTCGGTGGGATGGACCTGGTCGCTACTGAGCCCATCGCGCATTCCGTGTCGCGCGTCCTGCATCACCGAGTGATAGTCGAGAAAGGTTGCGCCGACTTTTGCGGCGTAAGCCTTCATCCACCCGTTGAGCGCCATGATCTTGGGCGCCGGCTCCAGACCCGGCCGCCACGGGTAATCGTAGACGGGCAACACTGACGACAGGACAACGCGGATTCCGTTCGCTTTCGCGATTTCCGCCATCGACCTGAGATTGTCCTCGATCATCTCGATCGTCGACGGGCCGGTGTTGCCCGCGATGTCGTTGGTACCGGCGAGTATCACCACGACTTTCGGCTTGATCGCGACCACATCCTGATTGAAGCGCACCAGCAGCTGGGGCGTCGTCTGCCCTGATATTCCGCGACCTATGTACGGCTTTCCGGGAAACATCGCCGGGAAGAATTGCGCCCACACTTCGGTGATCGAGTTTCCATAGAAGACGACGCGATTTTCCTTTGGCGCGGGGGCGGCCAGCTTCGCATTGTCGTCGCGATACTTGGCCAAGTTCGCCCAATCGTTCTGCAGAGCGTCTAGGGCCACTCGCTCTTGTCTCTCCTGTTCGAGGTTCCGATTGTCGCCTGCACGATAGTAAACGATTCGCCAATCCGCCGGGCGAACCTGTCGGAGTAGCAGCGTGATTTGCGTCATCCGGGGAGGATTCACGCGTCCGTTTCCTCCACCCTGCCCCGTCAACCGCTCGAGGTGATCTACCAGCACCAGATTCGGAGCGACAACGCGCACGCGGCGATCGAGCCGCTCAATCGTGGCGCGCCTGAACTGGTTGCCCGAATACATCCTGTTCAACATCGAGTCGATCGCGGGGCGCCCCTCGGTGCGGTTGCCGAACGCATTCAGGAATGACGCGTCGTCGGTGAAGAGCGCCGCTCGTCCAGCCGCGTCGAGCGTTGTTGCACTCGTCGCCGTCGAGTCAAACCTCTCCAGCAACGCCTGCACCCCGGCCGGCCAGGCGGATCTTTCCGCGACGACTTGCGCATCAGCTAGAGATGACCGCACGCATGTGATCGTCGCGAGGATGCATAGAAGATCCACAGCCTTCTTCGGCAAAATCATTTTTCAGTTCCCGATGCAGAGAGCGATAATTTACGGTGAAAGTCGTTGACCCAGCTATCCGCCAAGTACAACTTTCGTCCTACCTCGAGCCCCGCCAACCATGCTGATCGGCCTTCTGATTGTCGTCGTCGTTCTGGTACTGCTCTTCGTATCGCTCTACAACCGACTGGTCTCACTCCGAGTGCGCGCTGAGAACGCCTGGTCCGATATCGACGTCCAGCTCAAACGCCGCGCCGATCTCGTTCCCAATCTGGTCTCGACGGTTAAAGGCTACGCCGTTCACGAGCGCGAGACGCTCGATGCGGTAACTCAGGCGAGAACGAGGGCGGTCGCCGCGCAGAGCGCTGGGCCCGCCGCCCGCGCGCAAGCCGAGGGCGAGCTGACGACCGCGCTACGTGGATTGAGTGTGGCGGTGGAAGCGTACCCGCAGCTCCAGGCAGCCGGCGGATTCCGTGATCTCCAGCAGCAGCTCGCTATCATTGAAGACGCCGTTCAGAACTCACGTCGCTATTACAACGCCGTCGCGCGCGATCTCAATACCGCGATCTCGACGATCCCCTCGAACCTCGTCGCGGGTCCGATGGGATACCATGAGCTCGAGTTCTTCGAGGCTGCGGCGGGCGAGCGGGAGCTGCCGAAGGTCAGCTTTTAGCTGAGGACCG
>JALYKQ010000049.1 GCA_030774675.1 Gemmatimonadota bacterium
AGATCGGCTTTATTTTTCAGGCCTTTCATCTGTTGCCGACGTTCACCGCGGTGGAGAATGTGCAGATCCCGATGTTTGAAACGGACTTGCCCGCATCGGAGCGTAAAGACCGGGCCATCAGCTTGCTCAAGTCCGTCGGGCTGGATCATCGCCTCGGCCATTTTCCTGCCAAGCTGTCTGGGGGAGAAAGACAGCGCGTCGCCATCGCCCGCAGTCTGGCCAACGGGCCTTCCGTCCTTCTCGCGGATGAACCGACGGGCAACCTCGACAGCGAAAATGCGCGCCTCATCCTGGAACTCATCATCCGGCTCCACGGTGAGCAGAACATGACGCTGGTGCTGGTGACGCACGACATGGCCATCGCCCGGCTGGCGTCGCGGACGATTCAGATGAAGGACGGGCGGATTGCGTCAGATCGCGAAGCAACCCTCACCCTCGCCGGAGCCTGACATGACTTTTTTCACCATTGTGGTGCGCGGACTGCTACGGCGTCCGGTGCGAACCGGACTCACACTGGTGGGCATCTCCATCGGTATCGCCGCCGTCGTGGCGCTGGTCGGCATCTCGCGAGGTTTTGAGCAAAGCTGGGCGACCGGGATGAAGGCGCGCGGCACCGATGTGGTGGTCAGCAACATGGGCAGCGCGCTCGCGCCGAAGCCCTTCAGCGCCTCTGTGCGCGACCGCATCGCCCGCCTGCCCCAAGTCGCCGCCGCCTGTTCCATCTTCGTGGACCTGACGAGCATCGAAGACTCCTCGATGGTGGTCGTATCCGCCCGCGAATGGGGCGGCTTCTCGTGGCAGAATCTCAAGCTGATCTCTGGGCGGATGCCAAAAGACGCGATGGAACCCGTCGTCGTTCTTGGCCAGACGGCTGCGGAGACGCTCAAGAAAAAAATTGGCGACCCCATTCAGCTCGAGACCAAAGAATTGTCCGTGGTCGGGATCGTGGATGGCGGTGCTTTGGTGGAAAATGGCTCGGTAATTCTTTCGTTGCCGCTGTTCCAGGAGATCTCGGGCAATGAGGGCAAGATCAACGTCATCGACATCCGCGCCGCTCCCGCGATGAGTGAGGACGATGTGAAGCGTCTCTGCGAGCAGATCAACAGGCTCGTCCCGGAAGCCCGCGCCATGGTGGCGGGCGAGCACCTCGGCAATAGCCAGGCCTATCGCTTCATCCGCGCCATGAGCTGGGGCACATCTCTGCTGGCGGTGATCGTCGGCGTGCTCGGCGTCATGAACACGATGCTCATGACCGTCTTCGAGCGCACGCAGGAGATCTGCATTCTGCTCGCCATTGGCTGGAAGCGTGGCCGAATAATGAGCATGGTCTTGTGCGAGTCGGCGTTGCTTGGCCTTCTCGGCGGCGTGGTGGGTGTGCTGATCGGCACTCTCGGCGTGAAGGTGATAGAGACCCTGCCGGCCATCCATGATCTTTTGGAGCCGGACCTGAGCGCCCGGCTCATGGTAAATTCCGTGGCCATCGCCGTCCTCGTCGGCGTGATCAGCGGCCTTTACCCTGCATGGCGCAGTTCGCGGCTGACCCCGAGCCTTGCCCTGCAGGGCTGAGATTCACCAAAGACCAACTCATCCATGAATCATCCCGTGACCCCGCTCCACTCAATGACCTTTCGCATTGCTGCCGCCAGCCTTGGCTGCGCACTCGTTGTTTTCTCCGCCGGCGCCGCCGACACTGCGGCGCCGGTCATGTCCGCGACAGATCTCGCCTCCCGGCTCAGTGCTTTCCAGAAGGATGGCGCGTCTTACGTGCGTCTGCGGCTGGAGGTGAAGCAGCCTCCCGGCACGACGAAGATTGCGCTTCAACTCCAGATCAAGGAGCGCCGCACAGAAACGGCCGCCGATGTCGTGTACCAAGTCCTCTGGCCCAAAGAGCGCAAAGGCGAGGCCTTCCTCCTGCGGAAAGCAGCAGGCCGCCCCGCGACCGGCTCGCTTTTCGTGCCGCCCGACACCGTGCGTGCGCTCGACGCCTCGCAGATGAGAGAGCCTCTCTTCGGCAGCGATCTATCCTACCAGGATGTTATTGAGAACTTCTTCGCGTGGGAACACCAGGCGATCATCGGCACCGAGGTTGTGGACCGCGTGAGCTGCCAGATCCTCGAATCGAAACCCGGCAAGGGTGAGCGCTCTTTGTATGCCAGCGTGCGCAGTTGGGTTGACACGCGCCGGCTCGTCCCCCTTCGTGTGGAGAAATACCTGGCCTCGGGCCAGCTCGCGCGCCGCATTGATACCACCAAGGTGGCGCCCGACGACAATCACCGTCCCATCCCCGCGAATCTGGCCGTGCGCGGGCAGCAACAAGACTCCGTCACCGAATTGGACGGCTCGCGTATCAGGCACGACGTGACTTATGCCGACCGCGAATTCACGCCAGAGGGTCTCAAAGAATTGACCACTCCGACTCCGACATCCGTTCCCAGGTAGCCGTCGCCTTGGGAACGCCCGGATGCCGGTTGATCTGTTCCTGGTGCGGTAGTGCGACCTCACGGCCCCCGATCTCGAAAGACCGCTCGACAGCCAATCGGCTGTAAGATAGTGAACTGACGACGCTGAGCATGCGCGCCGTTTGCGCCCTGCACAACTGACATTAACGTTGATTATGCGAGCCTGTAGATTCGTCGATTCTCTGTGGAAGGAATGCAGACGGATCGCGAGAAGGGGTGTAATCCTGACGCTCGTCGTCGCCGCTTCGGCTTCGGACAGCGA
>JALYKQ010000050.1 GCA_030774675.1 Gemmatimonadota bacterium
ACTCGGAGACGAGCGCCCGGCAGAACAACGGAACGTGGTTACTCACTGTCAGCGTCGGCCGGTTCGGCGAGGCCAACATCGAAGCAGGCGTTGGTCTGCCGTACCAGACGGACGGCGATCTCAAGAAAACCAGCGGCGTAGTCGATCCACGCGTCGCGGACAGCGTCGCCAGGCGCGGCTCGAGTGGAAATCCGCGTGGATTCGACGGAGTGACCATCCAGTGGGTGCAGGCCAAGTATCCGTTGCGCTCTTCGCCAATCGTGATTGCCGATGGTGTGGAGGCGCGTCTGATCGAGGCCGAGGCCACACTGGCTGGCGGTGACGCATTGGGCGCCCTCAACATCCTCAACGCGCTCCGCAGCAATACGGCGCTCTTGTCGCTGCGCGGGTACCCAGCCGGATCGCTGGCACCGCTAACACTCCAGGCCACGCCTGATGCTCAGGTCGATCAGCTGTTCAAGGAACGGGCGTACTGGCTCTTTCTGACGTCGCACCGCCTCGGCGACCTGCGGCGCCTCATTCGTCAGTATGGCCGCGGCGTCAACACCGTGTTTCCGAATGGACCGTACTTCAAGGGCGGTACGTACGGCACTGACGTGAATGTGCCGGTGCCGTTCCAGGAGCAGAACAATCCCGAGTACACTGCTGCCTCCTGCAAGCAGAACGAAGCCTAGGTTTCATGCCCGGAAGGAATGCTCGCCGCAACACGCGGCGAGCATTCCTTTTTTTTCCGCTCAGCGCTGCGATGCTTCCCAGGTATGTATGTAGATGACGCCAGCGGAAGAGTTCGTGCCCTGTGACGCGGTTCCGTTGATGCCACTCATCAGCTCGACGCTCTCGATCGCGTCGGTTGGCAGATCGCGGAGAGTAATGAGGTCGATGACTCGCGCGCCGTCCACAAGAATCATCGGGCTATCCGAGCCCGCCATGTTGATGGTGCTGCGCCCACGACGGATCCTGATCGACCGCGGACGGCCGAATACATCCTCAGAGAAATCGTAGCGCCGCGCCTTGGCGCGCAGCAGGTCCCAGGCGTTGGTGTAGGCCGATTTTGCAATGTTCTCGGAGGTGATCACCTCCCGACTCGGCCGAGGCTCGGCGGGCGGAACGGCAGAGGCGACGCAGGCGGCGAGCGCAGCTGTGGCGACGAGATGCGAGAATGAGATCGAGCCTGCCTGCCGCATCCACCCTCCGGGAAGGAGCGGTCGTTTCACATCTGAAGCTATGCGCGGTGCCTGGTGCCTGCCAGTTTGTCTAGCGCCTCGAAGTTCCCTGCACGACTCCCTTCGCCTCCACCAGCGCCGGAAGGTTGGGGTCAGCATGCTTCCAATTCAGCAACAGCTTTGAGTAGGCATCCGTTGCGCCCTTGGAATCGCCCGAGGCAAGCCGTGCCCGCGCCAGCCCGAGCAGCGATTCGGACCGGTTATGTCGAAGCTCGAGCTCCTTTGTGAACGCACCAATCGCCTCCTGAGGCTTGCCCGCTTCCAGCAGCGTATTTCCCAGCACTTCCAGTGTGGGAGGCAGATAGGGAGGCCCAGAAGGCGAGGACTTCGATTCCAGGTCTGCTGCCTGTCGCAACAGGTCGAGCGCCAGCTTCATATCGCCCGATTTCTTCGCGACGAGTGCCTTTGCCATTTCGAGTCCCATTGCGTAGAACGCCGGCCGGTAATCTCCACGCACGCCTGAGTCCGCCCTGCTCTGAACGCGGGTGACGAGCGTCCGCGCGCTGGTGGTGTCGCCCTTCATTGCTACCGCGACCGCCTGCTCGAGCAGCATCGCGGTCATGAACACCACGGCCCGAGGCGAGTGGCGATCGTCCAGAACCTCGGCTGCCGGTAAAGCCGTATCGGTCCAATCTCCGCTCGCTATTCGATACTGGAACGCGAGATCCGGACCGACAAACGCCGCGTCGGAGAATTGACTTCCGAAATCGACGCCGTGGAACAGGACACGAAGCGTATCGATCAGACCTCTGGCGGCTCGGTAGCGAGCCTGTTCGATATAGCCGTACTGAAGCCAGGTGAAACTGTGAAAGTCGTTCTCAGTGGCCGGCAGCTTGTTGCGCGCAACCCAGGCGCGGGAAGCAGCCCACGCCCGTTCGTTCGAAGCCACTACATCATCCCATAGTCCGAGCTGCAGAAAGATATGCGATGGCATGTGGACCGCATGCTCCGCATCCGGGGCTATCTGGGCGTATTCCCTGGCGAACGGGAGGCCCTGCTCTGCGGTCTTCGGGTCGTCGTAAGCGTGAATGAGATAGTGCGAAGCGCCCGGATGCTTGGGATTGCTCGCGAAAACGCGCTGCGCGTAGCGGATAGCGTTCTCCACCTCGGGTGCCGCGGATCCACGTCCCAGCTGGGAAGCCAAGCCGAGCGAAGCGAGTGCGGCGAAGGCCGATGCTTCGAGATCGGATGGATAAGCCTCTGTGACTCTGCGCATTCCTTCGGCAAACCCGCGCGCACGGTCTAGCTCAGCACCCTGCGCGAACAGCGCCTCGACCGCGGACCCGTACGCTCGCTCGCGAGCGGTCTTCGCCCGGGCGAGGCGCGCCTCGGAGCTCGAGCCAAGTGACGCGAGCACACCGCGCGCCGCATCGAGGTCTTCCTGCCGCCAAAGAGGATGGCGATAAGTGAGCGCCTCCATCCAGTACGCGAGCGCGAAGCTCTTGTCAGCGTTCTGCGCCGCCTTGAATGCCTTCGCAGCATCCTCGTACTCGAAGCTGTGAAGCAGCGCGACGCCGCGAAGGAAATCGGCTTGCGCCGCCTCGGCTCCCGAGTTCGGGAAAACGACGTTGCCGAGCCCCGAGTGCGTCGCGTTGGCGTGCGAGTGGTCTTCCTGCGCGTTGGCGAGGCACGGCCAGGCGAGCACAGAGGCTGAAAGTATGAGCGCGCGACCGATCATAGCGACGTCCGGAGGTTGTGATTGACGATCAATTCTGGGGTGGCACCTTGGCGGACGCCAGCGCCGCCGTGCTGGACCCGACCTGGGGAAGTTAACTTTGCTATACCGCCAATGAGCTTTTCATTCGAGACCGAAGCCACCGCCGGCTCTGCACGGGCCGGCGTTTTTGTCACCCCGCACGGGCCGGTGGAGACACCGGCGTTCATGCCGGTTGGAACGCTGGCCGCGGTGAAGGCGCTCGACCCGGACGATCTGGTGAAAATGGGCGTGTCGATGATCCTCGGGAATGCCTACCACTTGCACCTCCGGCCTGGCGACGAAGTCGTGCGCGAGATGGGCGGCCTTCACAAGTTCATGCACTGGGACCGACCGATCCTGACGGATTCCGGTGGGTTCCAGGTGTTCTCGCTCGCGCAGCTCCGGACCGTCAGCGAAGACGGCGTCGAGTTCCAGTCGCACATCGACGGCTCCCGCCGCTTCTTCACGCCGGAATCGGTGATGCAGATCGAGCGCAACCTCGGCGCCGACGTGATAATGCAGTTCGATCACGTCATCCCCGGCCAGTCCGACGAGACTTCGGCGCGCGACGCCAGCGAGCGAAGCATCCGCTGGCTCGCCCGGTGCCTGGCCGAGGTGCAGCGTCTCGGAAGTACTCAAGCGCTCTTCCCCATTGTACAGGGCGGAATCCATCCGCACCTGCGCCGCGAAGCGGCGGCAGCCATCCGCGACATGAACGACTGGCCCGGATTCGGAATCGGCGGCCTTTCCGTCGGGGAGGAAAAGGAGGCGATGTATGAGATGATCGAGGTCGTCGATGAGGCTCTCCCGAAAACGCACCCTCGGTATCTGATGGGCGTGGGCTTTCCCGAAGATCTCATCGAGGCGATTCGCCGCGGCATCGATCTGGTCGATTGCGTGGCTCCCACCCGGATGGGAAGGAACGGCACTGCCTTCACGCGAGATGGCCGTATCAACATCAAGCGCACCGAGTTCCGCACCGATCCGCGGCCGCTCGACTCGGACTGTGACTGCGCCGCCTGCTCGCGATTCAGCCGAGCGTACATCAGGCACCTGTTCGTCTCCGACGAGATACTCGGCCTGCGCCTGCTCTCCCTGCACAATGTACATTTCCTCCTGTCGCTCGCCCGTCAGGCGAGGGAGACGATACGAAACGGCGATCTGGAGGAGTGGGCACGCGACTGGCTGGCCCGCTACCGCGCTACGTCACCGCTCGCAGTCTGAACATCCACTCGGCCACCACTCAAGGTTTTCACATATGCCCAGCAATCCGATACTCGGCTCCATTTTCATGTATGGGGCGATCTTCGCGATCTTCTACTTCATTCTCATCCGCCCGCAATCCACGCAGCGCAAAAAACACGATGAGATGGTCCGGAATCTCAAGAAGGGCGACGAGATCGTGACGACCGGCGGGCTCGTCGGCGAAGTGCTTTTCATCAAGGAAAAGGTTGGCGACGACAAGACCAGCGGAATGGAAGACCGCGTCACCATCAAGTCCGGTGAGACGCGCGTGATCATCGAGCGCGGGCGGATAGCGCGCATCAACAGGCCGGTATCGGCCTCCAACGTCTCAGCTGGGTGAGCATTCTGGACATCCGGGTGCTGGGTGACCTGGTTCTTCGCAAGCCGACAAAGCCCGTCACCGAAGTAACCGACGAGCTGCGCCAGCTGATCGCCGACATGTTCGAGACAATGTACGCCGCCGAAGGGATCGGACTCGCCGCACCGCAGGTCGGACGCACCGAGCGGCTCGCCGTCGTAGACGTCGAGGGAAAGAAGTTCGCGCTCATCAATCCCGAGATCGCCTCTACGTCAGGCCCCGCCGAGAAGGCCGAGGAGGGATGCCTGTCCATTCCTGACATCTACGGTGATGTCGAGCGGCCAGCCCAGGTCACCATTCGCGCAATCGATGAACAGGGCGTCCCGTATGAGGCGGCCGGCGAGGAGCTCCTCGGCCGATGCTTTCAGCATGAGATCGATCACCTGGATGGGAAGCTCTTCATCGACTATCTGAGCCCGCTCAAGCGCAAGGCGGCGCTGTCGAAGTGGGAGAAGGCCAAAGACGAATATCCGGGCAACATCCGGAAGGTGAGAACAGAGGAGAAGGGCGAGCACCACCACGAGACGGAGATGTAAGTGCGAGTTCTATTCTGGGGCACGCCTGAATTCGCAGCACCACCGCTCCGCGCCCTGATCGGCGAGGGGTTCGAAGTGGTCGGTGTCGTCACTCAGCCCGACAAGCCCCAGGGACGGTCACGGGTGATAATTCCGCCGCCCGTCAAGCAGATCGCGGCGGAGGAAGAGATCCCCGTTTTTCAGCCGAAGAACGCGCGCGATCCCGACCTGCTCGAGATGCTGAGGGTTCTCAACGCCGACATCTCGATCGTGGTCGCGTACGGACACATCCTGCCGCAGAAGATCATCGACTTGCCACACATGGGCACGCTCAACATTCACGCTTCGCTGCTGCCGGCGCTCCGGGGTGCTGGTCCGATCCAGGCCGCGATTCGCCAGGGATTCTCCG
>JALYKQ010000051.1 GCA_030774675.1 Gemmatimonadota bacterium
CCCCGAGCAAGGGCGGATGTACTAGACGCCCCCATTAAAATACCCGTTGCGCCGATGGCGCCGAAAAAATAGATACCGACCAAAATCAACGCTGCCAGTGAGCGCGTTAGGATATTGCGGTGCGAAGATGCGTTGTATGACATTGAGCCTCCCGTTAGGAAAAGCGCTTAGCAGGCTAGGGTCAAGCTTCGGTTTTGGTCAAGTTACGGTTTTGGTCAGCCGGATCACTGCCGCGTGACTACTGCTTTGACTCGGAGACTTTACCGCTCAATTATCTTCAACCGATCGTTCAGGATGCCTTCCAGCACGCTGGAATGCCGAATACGAGGCCTTGGATGAAAAAGACCGGTTATACTGCGATGCCCGCCGACGGCATTCCCAGCTGCCCATTCGCCTCGAACGGAGACGTCGGCACGTGTCCCTGTCGGAAACCTAATTCGGCTGGCAAGTGAAGCCGAATCGCGCAATGTTTCTATCTTATGAGAGAAGCTTGCAGCCTGATCTGGTCGGCGCTGGTATTATTGTTCCGATCGCGGGCCTCGTTGGCAGCCGAGATCCTGGTCCTTCGGCATCAGATTAACATACTGAGACGGCATTCGCCCAAGAGGCAGACGTTCAGCGCCATGGACCGCTTAATCTTTGCCGGGCTGTATCGATTGGCGCCAACAGTCCTAAACGCTCTGGCGGTTTTGAAGCCAGATACCGTTATAAAGTGGCACCGCGCCGGGTTCAGATCGTACTGGCGCTGGAGGTCACGACGTCGTGGTGGCCGACCAACCTTACCGACAGAGATACGCAAGCTTATCCGCGAGATGAGCATCGCCAACCCGCTGTGGGGAGCGCCGCGGATCCACGGAGAGTTGCTTAAGCTCGGCATCGATATCGGCCAGACGAGCGTGGCCAAGTATATGGTGAAGAGACGAGGGCCACCGTCGCAAGGCTGGAAGACGTTTCTTCATAACCATGCCGACGGCATCGCGGCGATGGATTTGTTCGTCGTGCCGACGATCTCGTTTCGCCTGCTCTATGGATTGCTGATCATGGGGCACGGCCGACGACAAATTTTGTGGTTTGGCGTCACAGCTAACCCCACTGCAGAATGGATCGCAAATCAGGTCACGGAAGCATGCGGTTGGGAACAGGCTCCCCGCTACCTGATCCGTGACCGGGATGGGGCCTATGGTGAGGTCTTCATCCGAAGACTTCGATCAATGGGCATTCGTGACCGGCCGACATCGCCGCGCTCCCCATGGCAAAACGGATATGCCGAACGCCTGATCGCTTCGATCCGACGGGAGTGCCTTGACCACGTTGTTGTCTTTGGCGAGCGCCACCTAGGTCACCTACTGCTGTCGTACATGAAATATTACAATGAGGCCCGCACGCATTTATCCCTGGAGAAGGATGCGCCGGTTTCGCGCGCCGTCGAGCGGGCTGGACAAATTCTTTGCCGCCCAATTCTCAGCGGGCTACATCACCAGTATGTCCGGATTTGATTTACGACAGGCACAACTAGGTCAGCGTTTTCATGGTTTGAATCATATCAGGCGGCCTCGGCGAGCTTGTAGGACCACGTATGGATGACGGGATGACGATTGACGTCGTCGATGCCGGCCATGATGCGTTGTTTGAGCTCGTGCTTTGAGGTGACCCGGATGTGACGCAGGACCGAGCGAGCGAACTTGGAGAAGAAGCCCTCGATGAGGTTCAGCCACGAACCATGCTTGGGCGTGAAGGTGAACGCGAAGCGTCCAGGTGGTCGAGCGTCGAGCCAGGCTCTTGTTTCTCTCGATATGTGGGCGGAATGATTATCGAGGATCAGCTTGATCGCGGTGCCGGCCGGATAAGCGGCGTCGAGAAGCTTGAGGAAGTCGATGAACTCTCGGCTGCGGTGGCGGTCTCTGACGAGCGCATGGACCTTCCCGGTAAGCAGGTCGATTCCGGCCAACAGGCTAAGCGTGCCATGACGTTTGTACTCGTAATCCCGCGCGAAGGTCGCGTGGACGCCGGGCTTGGGCGGCAAATCGGGTGCCGTCGTTGCGATGGCCTGGATTCCCGGCTTTTCGTCGTAGGAGACGATCGCCACTCGCTTGATGGCTTTGCGCGACTTGGCGGCGGCTTTTTTCAGGACCTGGACCTCGCGGTAGACACAGAGAACCTCCGCCATCTTCTGCTCAAATTCGGCGTCGCGACGTTCCAGATAATAGCGCACCTTGTGCGGCTTGATTTCCTGCTGGCCGAGGATCTTGCACACCGTGCCCTGGACCAGCTTGGCGAGACATTCGTGCCCGGTGGCCGGTCCGTGCTCGCGCGCATGGCGCGCCAGCAGGCGCGTCGTCCACACCTCGTGCGGATAGCCGTGATCCTTGGCCTTGTCGCACGCCAGCGACACCAACCAGGCTTTGGCCTCCGGCGTGATGACCGGTTCTTTGCCCGGCCGTGGTCGGTCCTCGATTGCCGCCAGCGGCCCATAAGCCAGCGCCCGCTCCACGCAGCGCTGAACAGTCTGATGATGGACCCCAACTCTTTGCCCCACCGCACAGAACGAAGGATTCTCGCGATACGCCAGCAGCATCTGCGCCCGCGATACCCGGCTCGC
>JALYKQ010000052.1 GCA_030774675.1 Gemmatimonadota bacterium
CGCCGCCATGCTGTAATGCCGAAGATCCAGGCGACCTCCGGGTGGACGGGGCCCTCGAGTGGGCGACGATCCTGGAGGAGGGCAGCTGCCAACCACACGAGGTTGTCATGAGTAGGTGACCGAGCAAAGCTTGCCGGCAAGATACGCCCGCTGTCCTGGTCGCCGAAGAGGGGTATCCGCCCATTCGAATGACGGGCACTTCGAGACACGTCGACCATTCCTCGGAGGCGAGCATCGAAAGCGGATGAAAACGGCTTCCCCGCACAAGCCGCTACATGACGAGCGATAAGCAGGATCTCGAGCACAAGCCCGTGGTAGGCAAGCGACGACTCGAAGCTTACGCCGTCCTCATAAACCTGGTTGAGGATCTCTCTCTCGAATTCGCGCCGCGCGAACCCGAACCACTGAGACGAATCAGGTTCACCGCTCAGGACGGAGCCCAGGACGAGGAGCCCGAGAATGTCGCTGAGGTAGTGGTTGCTGCGCAGGTAAGGCGTACCTTCGAGATTCGCGCGGATGTGGCGTCCGTGCCACCGCAGCGAGGTGATCAGCCGGTCGCGGAGGCTTGTCTCGACCGGCCGCCACTCCTCGAGCGTGGCAAGCGCCCAGACTAGATTCACGGCGCGTATGGCCACCTCCATCGGGTTGACCCAGTTGATGCCGATGGCTGGAGGGTTGTCGTCCAGCCACGATGCGAGCTGGGACTCGAACTCCCGGGCGTAGCGCTCCTCCTCGAACAGACGAGCAGCCCGTGCCAACGTGAGGAGGTGGTGGCACCGCGATAGCTCCCACGGCACCTTCGCATCGCTGGAGTCGTGGAGTCGTGTTACCTCGAGCTCCTGGTAGAAGCGCTTCGGCCAGCGGTAGCCGCTCTTGAAGTCGCTGTGCCAATCGATCTCGTCACCCAGATCGACGAGGCCAGAGCCGAGCAGATCGACGCGATGAGCAAGCACGTGATCCGCCTCTTCGCGAACCTCTGTGGCGGCGGTGCGGAGCTCGCCGGGAAGCTCCTCGACAGGGAGAAGGCCGATCATCGGCAGTCGCAGTGCGACAGTTGCTACGGGCAGCGGGGTGCGATACAGCAACTCGAGTTGGCGTCGCCGCCGGCGACGTCCCGCGAGAAAGAGCAACGTCCGAAAGAGCACGATCGGGCGGGGACCTGTCGCCTTGGCCACCCGCGCAAACGCCTCTGCGTTCGCGCGTGTTGCGAGGAACGCGCGGCGCCTCAACCCGATCCTCGTGCCGCGGCCTCGATTGCGTCGACGAACTTCGCGACGTCGGCACGGTTCCAAACCGCGCGCCACGCCGCATCGAACTGCCACTCGGAGCCTGCAAGGACTTCATCGACCGCTTTGGCCAAGGCATGAACCGACGGTGCGCACCGGATCCCGATCCTGAATTCCCGCGCCACCTCCGCGGGCTCACCACCGCAGAAGAAGATGAGCGGCTTGCGATGGCGTAGTGCCTGATAGAGCGTGTTGGGACACGCAACGTCGCTATATGGATGCTCCGGATCAAGCCCGTAGTAGACGGAGCGCGTCCGTTGAAACAAGGCGTCGACGTCTGCTCGCCAGCCGAGATATGTCAGATTCGGCAGCTCAGCTGCCGTCCGCTCGATGCTGCTTGCCCTACGACCACCGCCTGCGACCGCAATGCGAAGGTCCGGGCGCATCCGAGCGAGGGCAACGAGAAGATCCGGCCGCCGGACGTCGGTGATCGTTCCGGCGTAGAGCAGATCCCACTGAGGTGGCCTGTTCGGACAGGAAGCTTGGTCGCGCTGGACAAAGTTGGGCACAACGATCGGGGCCCGGTCAATGACGCCTCGCCAGCGCGGGGTGCGGGAGGCACCGGGGACGACAACGGCGACAGCGCTTCGCGCAAGGCGGCTCTCAGCCCCTGCTGCAAGACTGAGAAAGGGCCTGGGATACCTCGTTGCTTCGGCGCGTTGGAACTCTTCGTGTGCGTCATAAACGAAGGGCAGGCGAAGATTCCGTGCCAGAGCCCACCCCAGCGGCAGGAGGTAGATGTCGTG
>JALYKQ010000053.1 GCA_030774675.1 Gemmatimonadota bacterium
GGCCGGACCCCTCCAATCGGGTTGGTTCTGTCGAATCGACAATGCTGGATTCAACAGCCGACGTGAGGTGCCGCCGGTTGCTGGAATGGTGAATAACTGAAAGAGACTATCAGCTGACCGCTGGCTGAAGAGAAGCTGAGTGCCGTCCGGTGAGAAGACAGGCCAGATAGCTGTCGCCGAGGAATCGGCGGAGACAAAATGGACCGGCGCGGGCGGGTCTTGTGCGCTGACGACTTCGGTCGCCCGGTGACACCGTCAGCAGCAGTCCGCCATACCCAAACCATATGCTAGCTGTCTTTGCTGTGAATCGCGTCACGGGTCCTCGCACGCGGGCCGCAAAACCGGGAAGGCCAGCCATGGATACAATAGGACTGGATCTTCACAAGCGCGAGAGCCAGCCCTGCGTAATTGACTCTCAGCGAGATCACGGAGAAAGATCGTGACCACTACAGGGCGATTCACGCCCTCGACGAATTTGCATTTTAATTTGCATGCACGTCACGCTGGACGAGCGCGAGCTAGCATCGTTCATTCCGGTTGATACACCGCGGCCGGTTGGGTAAACTTCTTTTCACGATCCATACGCAGCGATTTTCCTTCGATCATCGATGACAAAATTCGCCACGATAGAAACCAACAAGGGCACCATGAAAGCCGAGCTGTACGACAAGGAAGCGCCCAAGACGGTTGCGAATTTCGAGAAGCTCGCCAACTCGGGGTTCTACGACGGCACCAAGTTCCACCGCGTTATCAAGGATTTCATGGTTCAGGGTGGCGACCCATACTCGAAGGGCGGCGAGCATGCGAAGGGTCCGGTTGGAACTGGCGGCCCCGGCTACAAGATCGACTGCGAGACCCAGGGAAATCCGCACAAGCACGACGTTGGCGCGCTGTCGATGGCGCACGCGGGAAAGAACACCGGCGGCAGCCAGTTCTTCATCGTGCTGAGTGAACAGAACACCAAGCACCTGAACGGAGTGCATACGGTTTTTGGGAAGGTGATCGAGGGCGGCGACGTGGTTCCCAAGATCAGCCAGAGCGACACCCTCTCAAAGGTCAGAGTCGCGAACGACTCGGGGGCGAAGTGACGATGGCGACGAAAAAGAAGACGGATCTGAGCGCCGCTCTCACCGGACTGATACTCGGCGCTGTCACCCTGTTCTTGCTTCTGACGTCGATCGTGATGATGACGAACGCCCACTACCGCGGGAAGGAAGCGGCGGAGGCACCGGTCAGCAGATAGCAGAGCGAGCCTTGACGCCAAAACCAGCGCGGGCTATGTTACTGACTGGTCAGATACTATCTTTTTCCGCCATGCCCAGAACCAAATCAGTCGCGCCCAAATGGCGTAGATGCCCCGAGGACAGGCCCGAGCAGATCATCAAGGCTGCCCTCCAAGTCTTCGGTGAGTGCGGGCTCGCCAACGCCCGCCTCCAGGACATCGCTGAGCGCGCCGGGGTCTCCAAGGGCACCATCTACCTCTACTTCCCCAACAAGGAAGAGCTCTTCCGCGAGATGATCCGGCAAACTGCCGTCGCCGCGATCGAACGAGCCGAGCAAGCCGACACTCACGGGAGTCCCACCAGCCAGCTTCTCGCCTACATGAGGGCCTACTGGGCGTTCGTTCGCACCCCTGTCTTCCTCACCATCTACCGCCTCGTCCTCGGCGAGCTGCACCAGTTCCCCGACCTGGCCAGGTTCTACGCCCACGAGGTGGTCGCGCGGGGGCAAAAACTCCTCAGCGGAATCATCCGCCGCGGAATCGATGCCGGCGAGTTTCGCGAGATCGATCCAATGGTTGCCGCTCGCATGCTCGTAGCTCTCACCGTCATGAACGGCATCTGGCGCGATGAGCGCACCGGCGTCCCGCTGCTCGCACACAAGAGTGACGAGGAAGTTTTCAACGAGTTGGCGCAGTTCTATCTCTACTCGATCGCCCCATCCGAGGGAGCCTTCGCTCAAGCCGATGGAGCACCCTCGGATGCGGTCTCGTTCATCCCTTTTAACAATGACTGAAATTTTTTCCGCTGCTCGTCATGCTTTTCTCGGCGCCCTCGCGTTCATCGCCTTTGCATCAGCACCAGCCGCCGCGCAGCAGACCCCCGTCGTCTCCCTCACACTTGGCGACGCTGCGCGACTCGCGGCGCGGCAGAGCGCTATTGCGCAGGGTGCGCGGCTCCGTGCCGACGAAGCGGACGCGCGCGTGCGCCAGCGCAAGGCGGATCTGCTTCCTACGATCAGCAGCTACGTCCAGGAAGCGGGTCGCACCTTCAATACTTCGACGCTGGGCATCGATTTTCCCGCGGCGCCCGGTCAGCCGCCTTTGTTCGATCCGCAGGGTCAGGTTGAAGGACCAATCAACACGCTCGATGTCCGCGGCCGGGTGCAGCAGAACCTCCTGGACTTTGGCGCCCTGGGACGCGTGCGGTCGGCGCGAGCGGCGGCTCGCTCGTCGAGCGCGGACGCGGATGCGACCGCCGAGCAGGCGGCTACCATCGCGACCAATGCGTATGTGAGGGCGATGCGGGCCGACGCCGATCTCCACGCCCGGCAGGCAGATACACTCCTCGCGACTGATCTGCTAGGAATCGCGCGAGCGCAGCTGCAGGCCGGCACCGGTGTCGCGCTCGATGTCACCCGCGCACAGGCGCAGCTCGCCGCGACGCGCGCCAGCCTTATCGGCTCGCGCACAGCCCGGGATCACGCGCACCTCGATCTTTTGCGCTCGCTGGCGCTTCCCGTCGGATCTGATTTGATCCTCGCGGACTCGCTTTCAGAAGCCATCGGTGGAGAGCCGGTGCCGGACGAGGCGGCTCTCGTAGCCCAGGCTCTGCGCAAACGCCCCGACATCGTCGCGGAGGAGCAGCGCGTCCGTGCCGCCCAACAGGGATTGTCGGCAATCAAAGCCGAGCGCCTGCCGAGCCTCGGACTCATCGCCGACGACGGCGTGATCGGGAAGAACGGCGCTAAGCTGCTCAACACCTACACGTGGGGCCTGCAGGTGACTCTGCCGATCTTCGACGGATTCAAGAGAGAGGCACGCGTGCAGGAGCAGCGATCAGTGGTCAAGGAAGCGGAGATCCGCCAGCGCGACCTCGAGCAGCAGGCACAGGCGGATGTGCGCGGTGCGTTGGTCGACCTGGCCGGCGCCCGCGAACAGTTGGATGCCGCCCGTGAGCGGCTCCGCTTTGCGGAACAGGAGGTGTCCCAGGCTCGGGAGCGCTTCAATGCCGGAGTCGCCGGAAACGGGGATGTGGTGAGCGCATCCCTGGCATTGACGGCTTCCCGCACGCTGGTGAATGACGCGGAGACGGCATATCAGCTCGCGCGTGTGTCGCTGGCTCGCGCAACCGGCAGCGTGACGACACTCAGATAATTCAGAAACACCCTCATTACACTTCTTCGAACTATCAGCGAGACAGGAAAGACTATGGCAAGCGCACTCGAAACCGACGTCCCTTCACCATCTGCGCAAGCTGCCTCGCGCAACGGAAGAACCGGCGGAACAGAACCCGGCAAGCCTTCCACAAAACGGAAGGTCGTACTTCCGATCGTCGGGGTAGTGGCCCTCATTCTGTTGTTCTGGGCTTTCCAGAAATGGAACTACGGCCGGTCGCACCAGACGACGGACAATGCCCAGATCGATGGGCACATCGTGCCGGTTCTCGCCAAGGTCGGCGGTTACGTGAAGACGGTGAACGTGAGCGAGAATGACCAAGTCAGGGCGGGCCAGCTTTTGGTCCAGCTCGATGACGCGGACTATCGAGTGCGATTTCAGCAGGCCCAGGCGGACCTGGCGGCGGCAGAAGCAACCGGTGGTGGCGGCGGCTTCTCCGGTCAGGCGCAGTCGCAGGTTCAGAGTGCCGCAGGCCAGCGTGCCGCGCTCGACGCGCAGATCGGCGCCGCCCGCGCCAATGCGAACAAGGCCGACCTCGACCTCGCCCGCGCACGCGAGCTCGCTGACAAGCAGATCATCTCCAAGCAGCAGCTGGACGCAGCGCAGGCAACCGCCGCCGTCGCGCACGCGAACCTTCTCGCGGCACAGCGACAGGCGTCGGCCGCGGGTGGAACCGTGAACACCGCTGAAGCCGGCGTCCGCGTCGCCAACGCCCGCACGATGGCCGCGCGCGCGGCTGCCCAGAACTCGCAGCTGCAACTCGATTACACCCGCATCACGGCTCCCGCTTCGGGCGAGGTGTCGAGGAAGCAAGTGGAAGTCGGACAGCTCGTCGCCCCAGGCCAACCACTTATGAGCATCGTGGCCGATACGGGAGTGTGGGTGACGGCGAACTACAAGGAGACTCAGCTCGCGAAAATCCTGCCCGGGCAGCCAGTCGAGTTCGAGATCGACGCCTACGGTGGCTGCGTCGGGGAAGGCAAGGTCGCAAGCGTGAGCGGAGCGACGGGAGCGAAGTTCGCGCTTCTTCCGCCTGATAACGCGACCGGAAACTTCACCAAGGTAGTGCAGCGCATTCCCGTACGCATTGCGGTGACCAAGCCTTGTGCGGGAAATCATCCGTTGCGACCGGGACTCTCGGCGGTCGTGCACGTAAACACCTCGAACCGGTGACCACGGCGGTACTCCGTTCTGCCGGGGCGTCGTCCTCGGAGGACCGCTACGCCCACAAGTACATCATCGCCGCCACGGTCACGATGGCGGCGATGCTCGAGCTGATCGACACATCCATCGTCAACGTCGCAATCCCCCATATGATGGGAAATCTGGGCGCGACACTCGACGAGATCGCCTGGGTCTCTACCTCGTACATCATTGCCAACGTCATCGTCATCCCGATGTCCGGGTGGCTGTCGGCGTACTTCGGGAGAAAGCGCTACTTCACGGGGTCCATTCTTCTCTTCACTGCGGCGTCCTTTTTCTGCGGTGCGTCGCACTCGCTGCTCGGGCTCATTTTCTGGCGGGTGATTCAGGGAATAGGCGGCGGTGCGCTTTTGTCCACCGCTCAAGCCACGCTCTACGAATCGTTCCCGCCCGAAGAAGCCGGAACCGGCATGGCGATTTTCGGCGTGGGCGTCATGGTTGGTCCGACGCTCGGCCCTACGCTCGGCGGATGGATCACCGACAATTATTCTTGGCCGTGGATCTTCTACATCAACGTCCCGCTTGGAATCATTGCGGCGATCCTAACCGTCACCTACGTCCACGACGCCGAGCACCAGGAGCGCGCCGACAGGATCGACTATCTCGGGATAATCCTCCTTACCCTTACTGTGGGCTCGCTGCAATGGATGCTCGAGCGTGGCGAGCGCTACGACTGGTGGGAATCGCGGTTCGTCACGCTGCTCGGGTTCACAGCGCTCCTGTCGGGTATCGCCTTGATCTGGCACGAGCTCACCACCGACGAGCCGGTGATCAATTTCCGTATTCTCAAGAGCCGGCAGCTGGCTGCCGGCGTCAGCCTCGGATTGTGCCTCGGCTTCGCGCTTTACGGTTCCGTCTTCATCCTTCCCGTATTTCTCCAGCAGCTGCTGCAGATGACAGCGTGGCAGACGGGAAAGATCATCCTGCCGGGGGCCATCGCTTCGGCGGTCACCATGGCTGTCGTCGGAAGAAACGCGATGCGGTTGGATGCGCGTTACACGGTGATTGCCGGGGCGTTTCTCTTTTTCTGGTCGATGCTCAAGATGTCGCACCTGACATCGGCGAGTGGACAATACGACCTCTTCTGGCCCTTGATCCTTCGCGGGGTCGGGCTAGGTCTCATCTTCGTGCCGCTCACCAACGCCACGATGGCCGACCTCAAGATGAGCGAGCTCGCGCAGGGCACGGGCATGTTCAATCTCATGAGGCAGCTCGGTGGCTCCCTCGGAATCGCCGTCATGGCAACGCTCCTCGCTCGCTTCATGGCAAGCGAAAAGGCAGTGCTGACCGAGCACGTCGGCGCTAACGATCCCGAGACCCTGAGCCGATTGTCGATGTTGACGCGCGGGCTGATATCCCGTGGAATAAACCCGATGACGGCGCAGCAACAGGCACTCGCGATTCTGGACCGGCAGGTCACGGTGCAATCCAGCATGCTTGCCTTCTCGAAGATTTATCTCTACAGCGGGCTGGTGCTCATATTTGCGCTCCCGTTGCTATTGCTGTTTAGAACGGGTCGTGCCCGCGGATCGATGGGCCCGGCTCACTAGGCCCGGATCGGCTTCGCCGGCAGAGTTTGCGGGGGCGCGCCAAGTTGCTTTCGCCCGTATTTTTCGGCCGAAGCCGGGCACCTCGCTCCGTTAGCCCCCCCCAACAGTTGACCGCACCCACACGTATTTCTGATGAGGAGCGAGAGCTCGTAGGTTTGGCCCGGAAAGGGGACGAGCGGGGCTTTGCCGGACTCGTGCGTCTGCACCAGCGGCGGGCGTATATGGTAGCCCGCTCGATCGTCAACACGCACGAGGACGCCGAGGATGCCGTGCAGGAAGGATTCCTGCGCGCTTACCAGGCAATCGATCGGTTCGATCCGGGACAGACTTTCGGCGCGTGGCTCAATCGGATCGTCGCAAATGCGGCGCTCGATCTGGCACGGCGCCGAAAGGTAAGGAACGCGGAGGAGCTCTCCGAATCGATTCCGGATGTGTTTCGCGATCCGGCCGAGGGTGGTGAGCTGAGGGAAAGGCTCGAGGCCGCGCTAGCGCAGCTCCCGGATCGTGCGCGCTCCGTGATTGTGCTCCATGATGTGGAAGGCTTTACGCACGCAGAGATCGGGGAGTTGCTTGGAATACCGGGCGGGACGGCTCGCTCGGATCTTCACCACGCGCGGCAGCGTTTGCGCGGGTTGTTGAAAAACCTGAAGGGATAGGGAGAAGGATTGAGATGGAAGAGCGTACCGATTTGCGACCAGACGACGAAGGTGATGCGCAGCTCGCGGGATTTCTCCGCGATGTATACGCACCGCCCGCCGAAGGCGCGTATTGGGACGGCCTCGAGGCGCGCATCATGGCCAACATCGCTCGGCACCCCTCCTCGCTGATTCCCGTCAACTGGTGGTCGGACCTCGCGAGCTGGATGGCTCCCGGGATGGCTGCCGCTGCCCTGCTGTTCGTGGCAGCCGGAATTCTCTGGTCGCGGCAGCAGAATGAAGAGATGCGCACGACCTATGAGGCAGTCACCGAGTCGGTTGCATCCGACGTGATCCCAGGCGCGGTGCAGGTCGTAACCGCACCCCATGATGGCTCGTCGCAGCGCGAAGCGACGTTCCGTTACGTCTTGTCACACTGAGGATCCAGATGGAACGCTCCAAGGGATACGCGTTGATGTTTCTGCTCGGCGCTTTCGTCACCGGTGGGGCGCTCGGCTTCACCGCCGACCGGGTGATCGGCGCAGGTCACAACCGTGCGATGCGCGGTCCACGCGCCTACAGACAGAAGATGGCCGAGGAGCTAAAGCTTACGCGCGAACAGCAGGCGTCGATCGATTCGCTGATGGAGCAGAAGCATCGCCAGATCGTCGCTCTCTACAAGCCCGTCAGGCCCCAGCTCGATTCGATAGCGGTAGATGCCCGCGTCGTAAGTGACAGCACCCATGCCCAGATCAAGCGACTGCTGAATCCGGATCAGCAGGCTAAGCTCGACCGAATGCGTGCCGCTGCGCGGAAGGAGCTGGCTGATCGTCGTGGCGGAGATACGGCTGGCCGGCCGCCCGGCCCCCCGCCGTTCTAGCCAGAGTCTCCGCACAACAAAAAAGCGCCGGT